>NZ_JBWKZH010000043.1:0-52675 GCF_059424305.1 Hydrogenophaga sp. GW456-12-10-14-TSB4
GGCTGGGGGAGGGCAGGGGCGGCCATCGGGATGGCGGTGGTGCCGCTGTCCACGGTCCCGGGTGCCGCCGGCGCCGTGCCGCAGGCGGCCTGTGACAGGGCCAGCGCGGCGATCAGGCCGGCCAGGCGCCCTGCGCGTGGATGGGAGGAGGGGCTAGTGAGCATGGGGCAGTTCGATGCGGAAGTGGGCACCCTGGCGCTGGGGCAGCAGGGTGATGCGGCCCCCGTGGGCCAGAATGTACTCGTGCACGATGGACAGGCCGATGCCGGTGCCGCGCACGGCGCCGGTGGGTTGTCGTTCGCCACGGTAGAAGGGTTCGAAGATGCGGTCTCGGTCCGCCTCGGCCACGCCCGGGCCCTGGTCCACGATGTCGATGCAGGCGCGGCCCGGCAGGTCCAGCAGCACGAGGCGGATGTGGCCGCCTTGCGGCGAGAACCGGATCGCGTTGGACAGCAGGTTGCCCACCGCCGAGGCGATCTTCTCGCGGTCCAGCGGCATGGTCGTCGGCACGCCCTCGACGCGCACCTTGAGCGACTGGGCCTGCCATTGCAGGCGCTGGGTGTCCACCTGGTCCTCGAGCAGCGCCAGCAGGTCGGTGCGCTCGCGCCGGAGCTGGCGCGCCTCGAAGGCCGCCGCGTTGAAGCGCAGCAGTGCCTCGATCTGATGCTGCAGCAGTTGTGTGTTGTGCTGCAGGATGGTCACCACTTCGGCCTGGCTGGGGTTGAGCGCCCCGGCCACACCGTCGCCCAGCACCGCCACGCCTTCGTGCAGCGAGGCCAGCGGCGTCTTGAGCTCGTGCGAGATGTGGCGCAGGAAGCGCGCCTTGTCGGCATCGAGTTCGGTCAGCCGCAGCCGCAGCCATTCGAGCTGCTGGCTCACGCGGCGCACGTCCGACGGGCCGGGGATGTCGATCGGCACGTCGAGCCGGTTCTCGCCCAGACCCTGGATGGCCTTCTCCAGCCGCTTGAATGGCCGCGCGAGCCAGATGCCGAAGCCCAGCGCCAGGATGGCCGCGATGCCGATCGAACCCACCACCTGCTGCGTGAGTTCCTGCCGGCTGGTCTCGAAGCGGGCCTGCAGGGCCTCGTTGCGGCCCGTGATGATGGACTGCACCTTCTGCGCGATCGAGGCGCTGTGGCCGTCGATCTCGCGGAACACCTGGGCCACCTCGCGCTCGCGGTCCAGGGCGGTCTCGGGCGGGCCGTCCAGCAGCACGGTGATGGCGTCCAGCCGGTCGCGCCAGTTGGCGGCGTAGTCGGGCGGCAGTTCGTTGTCTTCGAGCCGGCGCAGGATGTCGCGCGCGTTGCCGGCGGCTTCGTCGAAGCGCTGGCGCAGCTGGCGGTCGCGCAGCACCAGCGACTGGCGCGCCGCGCGCTCCATGGTCAGGCTGCGCTCGGACAGCGACTGCGCAGCGGTCGACAGCGCGATGGCCTGCGCCGCGCTCTCGCGGCTCTGCGCCATCAGGGTTTCGAGCGAGAACAGCGCGCGCACCGCCGCCACGCCCAGCAGCGCCCCGATCAGCAGGAAGGCAACCAGCAGCAGTTGCTGGAAGGAGAAGCGCAGCGGTTTCACGCGGCTTTACGCTTCCTGGCGCACCAGCACCTCGGCGCGCAGGGAATGCGGGCGCGCCTCGGTGATGCGCACGTCGAGCATCTGGCCGATCAGGCGCTCGGCCTGCGGGCCGCCGTCGAAGTTGACGATGCGGTTGCACTCGGTGCGGCCCATCAGCTCGATCTCGCCGTTCTTGCCCGGGCGGCGCGAGCGGCCTTCCACCAGGATGCGCTGCACCGTGCCCTCGCGGCTGGCGCTGATGC
This sequence comes from Hydrogenophaga sp. GW456-12-10-14-TSB4, assembly GCF_059424305.1. Classification (NCBI taxonomy): domain Bacteria; kingdom Pseudomonadati; phylum Pseudomonadota; class Betaproteobacteria; order Burkholderiales; family Comamonadaceae; genus Hydrogenophaga; species Hydrogenophaga sp. GW456-12-10-14-TSB4. The sequence continues at coordinate 1,815 of NZ_JBWKZH010000043.1, forward strand.
GCCGCACGTTCTCCTCGACGACGGCCTGCAGGTGCTGCAGCCGCTGCAGCTTGACCTCGTGCGGCGTGTCGTCGGGCAGGTTGGCCGCCGGCGTGCCGGGGCGTGGGCTGAAGATGAAGCTGAAGCTGGCGTCGAAGCCCACGTCGGTGATGAGCTTCATCGTCTTCTGGAAGTCGTCTTCGGTCTCGCCGGGGAAGCCGACGATGAAGTCGCTGCTCATGGACAGCTCGGGCCGGATCGCGCGCAGCTTGCGCACGGTGCTTTTGTATTCCATGGCGGTGTAGCCGCGCTTCATCGCCATCAGGATGCGGTCGCTGCCGTGTTGCACCGGCAGGTGCAGGTGGTTCACCAGTTGCGGGATCTTGCCGTAGGCCTCGATCAGGCGCTGGGTGAATTCGTTGGGGTGGCTGGTGGTGTAGCGGATGCGCTCGATGCCCGGGATCTCGGCCACGTACTCCAGCAGCAGGGCGAAGTCGGCAATCTCGCTGGTCTCGCCCATCGCGCCCCGGTAGGCGTTCACGTTCTGGCCCAGCAGCGTCACTTCTTTCACGCCCTGGTCGGCCAGGCCGGCGACTTCCACCAGCACGTCGTCGAACGGGCGGCTCACCTCTTCGCCGCGCGTGTAGGGCACGACGCAGTAGCTGCAGTACTTGGAGCAGCCTTCCATGATGGACACGAAGGCCGACGCGCCCTCCACCTTGGCCGGCGGCAGGTGGTCGAACTTCTCGATTTCGGGGAAGCTGATGTCCACCTGCGGCAGGGCCTGGCGCGCGCGCTGGTTCAGCAGCTCGGGCAGGCGGTGCAGGGTCTGCGGGCCGAACACCACGTCCACGTAGGGCGCGCGCTTGATGATCTCGGCGCCTTCCTGGCTGGCCACGCAGCCGCCCACGCCGATCAGCACGCCCTTTTCCTTGAGGTGCCGCACGCGGCCCAGGTCGCTGAACACCTTCTCCTGCGCTTTCTCGCGCACCGAGCAGGTGTTGAAGAGGATGAGGTCGGCTTCTTCCACGTCCTGTGTGGGCTCGTAGCCTTGCGCGGCGCCCAGCACGTCGGCCATCTTGTCCGAGTCGTACTCGTTCATCTGGCAGCCGAAGGTTTTGATGAAGACTTTTTTGCTCATGGGGAATTCCGTTCGGGAAAGGGCGTCGCGCAGCGGGCGCACGCCATGGGCGCGGCCGCGGCCGTGGGGGCCGCAGCGGGCGCCGGGGGACTCAGTTGGTGGTGCGCGTGGTCGAGCTCTGCTGCGACTCGAACACGTAGTTGCGCTGCGTGCCGAAACCCGCGCGCTTTTCCTTCGCCTCGGCCTCTGTCAGCAGCCACACCTGGTGGATCTGCCCGCGCTGGTCGAGCGTGTAGTTCACCACCCGCTCCTGGTTGACCAGGGTGGAGGACATGACCAGCTTGTTGGAGGCATCCAGGATGCGGGCGCCCGGTGCGAAGCGCGTGGCGCGGTCGTCCATGGCCACCAGGGGCGGCTGCACCACCACCATGGTGCCGCGCAGCGCCTTGGCCGGGAATTCGCGTTGGACCGCCTGCGCGTGGGCGGCGGCGGCGGAGAAGAGGAGGGCGGCCACGAGGGCCAAGCGGCAGCGGTTCATGGTATGTGTCCAGAGGCTGTGGGGAAGGGGCGCGGCGCTCCCGCGCGCGAGGAGCGATTGTCTCACGCGGGGCCGCGGCGGCCCCTGTGGGCCGTCAGCCGGCGGCGGCGCGCCAGGCGTCGATCTGCCGTTCCAGCCCGCCGATGAACACCGCCAGGTAGGTCTCGAAGCCGCTGTCCAGCGGCTGGGCATGACCGCTCTGCCAGCGCAGGATGAAGGCGCGGTTGACCAGCGCGGGCAGGTGGCGCGCCACCGTGGGGTGGCGCAGCGCGGAAATCTCGTGCGCGCGCGCCTGCATGGCGGTCTGCCAGGCCTCGGTGTCTTCGGTGGGCACCGGCGCCAGCTCCATGGTGGGAAAGCCGCACATCGCGGCCACGATGGCGTTGTAGGCCGGCACGATGTGCGCGTCGGGGCAGCCCGCATCCTCCAGCGCCTGCAGGATGCGCTCGATCAGGTCGGTGTTGCGCTGCTCCGAGTTGGACAGCAGGCGCGCACCCACCAGCTGCGCCATGTGCGGGTGCCGCCGCATGGTCTTGCGGTACTGCCGGAACAGGGCGCGCAGCCAGTCCTGCCAGCCCAGCCGGCCGCGCGGCGGGATCGCCTGCGCCATGGTCACGGTGCAGACCTCGCCCAGCAGCGCGTTCTTGTTCGGGAAGTACCAGTACAGCGCGGTCGGGTAGACGCCGAGCGAGCGCGCCACGTCGCGCAGGCTGAAACCGTCCAGGCCTTTTTCGGCGATCAGCGCGAGCGCCACCGCCGCGATCTTCTCGTGGGTGAGGCCGTCGGGCGCCGGTTCGGCGCGGCGGCGGCGCGGGGTTTTTTCGGTGCTCACGCGCTGCCGAGCAGAGGGCGGTGGCGCTGCACGAAGGTCTCGAATGCCTGCACGTACCGGTCGATGTGCGGGGCGCGGATCGGCAGCGAGAGCACGGTGAAGCCGCGCCGCGCGACGTAGAGGCCGGCCTCCAGCATGTGGAAGAAGAACAGGTCCTTGAGGCGTGGGTCGCCGCCGTCCGTGTCGCCGATGTGCCCGATCGGCCGGGCCGTGGCCTGCAGGTTCATGAGCGAGCCCAGGCCGGTGAACTGCAGGTCCACGCCCTGGGCGCGGCAGACCGCGTTCAGGCGCTCGCGCATCGCGTCGCCCATCGCGTTGAGCGCGAGCGCGGCCTCGGGTGTGTAGAGGTCGCGCAGACCGGCGATGCCGGCCGACATGGTGAGCACGTTGTTGTTGAAGGTGCCGGCGTGCGCCAGCGCGCCGGCGCGGCGCGGGTCGAACAGCGCCATCACGTCGACCCGGCCGCCGAAGGCACCGAAGGACATGCCGCCGCCGATGTACTTGCCCAGGGTGGTGAGGTCGGGCGTGAGGCCGAGCTGGCCCTGGCGCCCGTTGGGGCCGAGGCGCGAGGTCATCACCTCGTCGAAGATCAGCAGCGCGCCGGCCTCGGTGCTGGCCTGGCGGAGCGTCTGCAGAAAGGCCGGCGTGGCGGGAATGCAGCCGCCCGCGCCCTGCATGGGCTCGACCAGCACCGCGGCGAGGTCGCCCGCGTGCCGCCGGATCAGCGCCAGCGCATCGGCCGTGTCGTTGTAGCGGCCGATCAGGAAGTCGTGCGGCACGTTCACCGGCGAGGGGCCGCCCGCGAACGTCAGCACGCCGCCGTGGTACGCGCCCTTGAACACCAGCACCTTGCCGCGCTGCGTGAAGGCCTTGGCCACCGCGATCGCCATCAGGTTGGCCTCGGTGCCCGAGTTGGTGAAGCGCAGTTGCGCGATCGAGGGGAAACGGTCGCAGACCAGCCGCGCGAGCTGGCTCTCCAGCAGGTTGTGGCCAGTCAGGTTGATGCCGTTCTCCAGCGCCGCCTGCACCGCCGCCCGGATGACCGGGTGCGAGTGGCCGTACAGGCCGGCCGTGAACTCGGCCAGGAAGTCGGTGTACTCGTGGCCGTCGGCGTCCCACAGCCTGCAGTCCTCGCCCCGGCGCATGGCCAGCGGGAAGGGGGCGTAGAACAGCACGCTGCGCGTGTTGCCGCCCGGCATCACCTCCAGGGCCCGTTCGTGCTGGGCCTGGCTGGCCGGGTTGCGCCGGGCGTAGTCGGCACTGGCTTGTTCGACGGCGGCGGTGATCGCCTCGTCGCGGGACAGGGTGGCTGAGGTCATGGAAACGGCTCCGGCAGGGCGTGGAGCTGTTCACTGTACCGGAATCGTTGTACGGTGTACAGGAGATTTCAGGCTCAGATTTTCTGCATCAGCGCGACGTTGGCGCAAGGCACTTCGCAGTGCCAGCCGTGGTGCCGGGCCAGCCAGCGCAGCGTGGTCTCGCGGTAGAACACCACATGCGTCGGGTCGCGGCGGTAGTGCCACTGGGCAAAGCGCGTGTCGTCGGTCTGGAAGCCGGTCATCAGCGCGAGCCAGCCGCCCGGGCGCAGCAGCGTGTCCAGGCGGCGGAACTCGGCGGCGGGGTCGTGGAAGTGCTCGGCCACTTCGGTGCAGGTGATGAAGTCGTGGGTGGTGGCCAGGGGACCCGTGTCGGGGTGGAAGAACGGGTCGTACAAGGCCACTGTGTGGCCGGCCTCACGCAGCATGTCGGCCAGCACCGGGCCGGGGCCGCAGCCGAAATCCAGGCCGCTGCATCCGGGCGCCAGGCGTTGCAGCAGCGGCGTGGCCATGCGGGACAGGAAGGCGCGGTAGCCCGCGTTGTCCCCGGTGTTCTGGTGCAGCGCGTACTCGGCGCGCTCGGCCTCGCGCGAAGGCCGTTGCTCGGGGAAGAGAAAGGTGGCCTCACAGCGGCCGCAGCGGCCATAGGCGCGCTCGCCGACGACCTGGAACGCCCGGCCCTCAAGGCCTTCGCAGACAGGGCAGCGCATGGCGCGAGGCCGGGGCTTACTTCCAGCGAATCGGTTCGATCAGCACGCTGCCGCGCTCGCTGGAGAGCGTGAGCGCGCCTTCCTGCACCGTGGCCTGCAGCTGCATGCTGCGCTCGGCGAGTTCGGCCAGCGCGGGCGCGACCTCGGTCGGCAGCCGCCAGACCTGCAGGCGGTCCAGGCGCGTGAGCTTGGTTTCGATGCCGCGCCACCACACATCGGCCGCGCTGCTGAAGGCATAGACCATCACCGCGTCGGCCTTGCTGCAGGCCTTGGCCAGCGGCTTGTCTTCCGGCTGGCCGACTTCGATCCACAGGCGCTTGCGGCCGGTGAAGTCGGTCAGCGAGACGTCCGGGTCGTCCGGGTCGGACAGGCCCGCGCCGAAGGCCAGCGTGCCGTCGCCCCGGCAGGTGTCCTGCAGTTCGTGGGCGAGCAGGGCCATCGCCACCAGCCGGACCATCATGCGCTCGTCGGTCTCGCTGGGGTGGCGGGCCAGGGTGAGCGCGTGGTCGGCGTAGTAGCCGTGGTCGATGTCGGCGATCTGCAGGTGCGCCTTGAAGATGGTGGACTTGATGGCCATGGCGGAACGGATCGGGAATGAAAAAAGCGGGCTCCGTTGCCGGAGCCCGCTTTTTGAGATGCTGGTGGCGATAGGTGGACTTGAACCACCGACATCAGCATTATGAATGCTGCGCTCTAACCAACTGAGCTATATCGCCAGCGAAGCGCGCATTATAGCCCGATTTTTGGGCCGTTTCAGCGGTGCTGGAACGCCGGCTTGCGCTTGTTCACGAAGGCGTCCATGCCTTCCTTCTGATCCTCGGTGGCGAACATCGCGTGGAACAGGCGGCGCTCGAACATCACGCCGTCCGACAGCGTGCCTTCGAAGGAACGGTTCACCGCCTCCTTGGCCGCCATCACGCTGGGCAGCGAAAGACCGCAGATCACCAGGGCGGCGCCCAGGGCTTCGTCCATCAGCTTGTCCAGCGGCACCACGCGGCTGACCAGCCCGGCGCGCTCGGCTTCGGCGGCGTCCATCATGCGGCTGGTGAGCACCATGTCCATGGTCTTGGCCTTGCCCACCGCGCGCGGCAGGCGCTGCGTGCCGCCGGCGCCGGGGATGATGCCCAGCTTGATCTCGGGCTGGCCGAACTTGGCGTTGTCGGCCGCGATGATGAAGTCGCACATCATGGCCAGCTCGCAGCCGCCGCCCAGGGCAAAGCCGCTCACGGCCGCGATCACCGGCTTGCGGATGGTGCGGATGGTTTCCCAGTTGCGGGTGATGTAGTCGCCGTTGTAGACGTCGGCGAAGGTGTAGGTGGCCATGGCGCCGATGTCGGCGCCGGCCGCGAAGGCCTTTTCGCTGCCGGTGACGATCATGCAGCCGATGCCCTCGTCCGCGTCGAAGGCCTTGAGCGCCGCGCCCAGCTCGTCCATGAGCTGGTTGTTGAGCGCATTGAGCTGCTTGGGCCGGTTGAGTGTGACGATGCCCACGCGGCCTTCGGTGCGCACGGTGATGCATTCGGGTGGGGTGGCGGCGGTCATGGTGTCTCCTGAAGCAATGGCGTCGGGTTGAAAGCCCACCACTATATCGGGCCCCAACCCCCGGGAAAACATTAGCCGACCGATTGGTTGGCTAATGGTAAATTGCGGTCCATCGCCCAACGATCCACCAGGAGACAAGCCGACCATGAGCAACGCCACCGTTGTGTACGAAGAGCGCGGGGCCGTGGCCCTGGTCACGCTCAACCGCCCCGAGGCCCTGAACAGCTTCACCCGCCAGATGCACCGCGAGCTGTGGGCGGCGCTGGACCGGGCCGAGGCCAACCCGGCGGTGCGCGCGCTGGTGCTCACCGGCGCCGGGCGCGGTTTCTGTGCCGGGGCCGACCTGGCCGAATTCGATTTTGAACCCGGCCCCGATCTCATCAAGCGGGCCGACCCCGGTCCGGTGATTGAGCAGGCCTTCAACCCCACCGCGCGCCGCCTGCAGGGGCTGCGCATGCCCACCATCGCGGCCGTCAATGGCGTGGCCGCGGGCGCAGGCGCCTCGCTGGCCATGACCTGCGACATCGCGATCGCCGCCACGGGAGCGAGCTTCATCCAGGCCTTCAGCAAGATCGGCCTGGTGCCCGATGCCGGCGGCAGCTGGTTCCTGGTCGAGCGCCTGGGCCTGGCGCGCGCCATGGCCCTGGCCATGACGGGCGACAAGCTGCCGGCCGCGCAGGCCAAGGAATGGGGCCTGGTCTGGGACGTGTCCGACGACTGCGTGGGTGCGGCCCTGGCCCTGGCCGCGCGCCTGGCCGTCATGCCCACCAAGGCGCTGGTGGCCACGCGCGGTCTGCTGCGCGACGCCGGCACGCGCACGCTCGACCAGCAGCTCGACGTGGAGCGCGACACCCAGTCGGCCCTGGGCCGCACGCACGACTACATCGAAGGCGTGATGGCGTTTCGCGAGAAGCGCCCGGCCCAGTTCAAGGGCGAGTGAGGATGAGCCCGCACGACAAGGCCCGCAAGGTGGGCGAAACCATGTTCGCGGTGGACACCGCGAGCAAGGACACCATGGGCATGGAGCTGCTGGCCTGCGAACCCGGCCGCGCGGTCATGCGCATGGCCGTGCGCCCGCTGCACCTCAACGGCCACCAGATCTGCCACGGCGGCTTCATCTTCACGCTGGCCGACTCCACCTTCGCCTTTGCCTGCAACAGCCACAACAAGAATGCGGTGGCCGCCGGCTGCGGCATCGAGTTCCTGCGGCCCGCGCACGCGGGCGACGTGCTCACCTGCGAAGGTGTGGAGCAGACCCTGTCGGGCCGCCACGGCATCTACGACATGCGGGTGAGCAACCAGCGCGGCGAGGTGGTGGCCCTGTTCCGCGGCAAGAGCGCCGTGATCGCCGGCACCGTGTTTCCCGAGGACGAGCAAACATGAAGACCTTTCCCCTCGAACCCATCGAAAAAGCCGGCATCGACGAGCTGCGCGCGCTGCAGCTCAAGCGCCTGCAGGCCACGCTGCGCCACGCCTACCAGAACTCGCCGGTGTACCGCGCGAAGTTCGATGCGGCCGGGGTGCACCCGGACGATTGCCGCAGCCTGGCCGACCTGGCGAAGTTCCCGTTCACCACCAAGAAGGACCTGCGCGACAGCTACCCCTTTGGCATGTTCGCGGTGCCGCGCGAACAATGCGCGCGCATCCACGCCAGCAGCGGCACCACCGGCAAGCCGACCGTGGTGGGCTACACGCTGAAAGACATCGACACCTGGGCCACGGTGATGGCGCGCAGCATCCGCGCCAGCGGTGCGCGCCCTGGCGATCTGGTGCACGTGAGCTACGGCTATGGCCTGTTCACCGGCGGCCTGGGGGCGCATTACGGCGCCGAGAAGCTGGGCCTCACGGTGGTGCCCTTCGGCGGCGGCCAGACAGAGCGGCAGGTGCAGCTGATCCAGGACTTCCGGCCCGACATCATCATGGTCACGCCAAGCTACATGCTCGCGATCGCCGACGAGTTCGAGCGCCAGGGGGTGGACCCGCGCGAGAGCAGCCTGCGCCTGGGCATCTTCGGCGCCGAGCCCTGGACCAACGACATGCGGCTGGCGATCGAGCAGCGCATGGGCATCGACGCGGTGGACATCTATGGCCTGTCCGAGGTGATGGGGCCGGGCGTGGCCAACGAGTGCGTGGAGACCAAGGACGGCCCGACGATCTGGGAAGACCATTTCTACCCCGAGATCATCGACCCCGACACCGGCGAGCCGGTGCCCGACGGCGAGATGGGCGAGCTGGTGTTCACCAGCCTGACCAAGGAGGCGTTGCCCATCATCCGCTACCGCACGCGCGACCTCACGCGCCTGCTGCCCGGCACGGCGCGCCCCATGCGCCGCATGGAGAAGATCACCGGCCGCAGCGACGACATGATGATCGTGCGCGGCGTCAATGTGTTCCCCACGCAGATCGAAGAGCTCATCCTCAAGCGCGCGGAACTCAGCGCGCACTACCAGTGCGTGCTCACGCGCCAGGGGCCGATGGACGACCTCACGGTGGTGGTGGAAACGCGCTCGGGCCTGTCACCCGAGAGCGAGGAGGCGCAGGGGGCGGCGCGCCTGCTGCAGCACGACATCAAGGTGTTCGTGGGCAGCAGCGTGATGGTGCAGCTCAAACCCGAAGGCGGCGTGGAGCGCAGCCAGGGCAAGGCCAAGCGCGTTCTGGATCAGCGAGGGCGCTAGTTCAACCAGCTGGCGAGCTTGGGCGCGTCGTCCACTGTCAGCCGCACGGTGAAGGACTCGGTCGGCCAGTCCAGCGGCAGGCGCAGCAGGCGCTTGTCGCGCGAGACCAGCGCCGTCAACTTGGCGCGCCGCGCGCGCAGGGGCGGCAGTTCGTCGAGCTTGTGGATGCGCCAGGCCTCGGCCTCGCCGCCGCGCTGCGCGGGCGCGAACTCCACGCCCAGCCATTCGTCGTTCGCGGCCATGCCGGCGGCCTCGGCCGCACCGCCGCGCAGCACGGTCTTGAGCACCACGCCGCCGCCAGCCTCGCTCACGCGCAGGCCAAGCTGCTGTGCCAGCGGCGCCTTGTCGTGCGCCACCTTCACCCCGTGGTTCTGCAGCAGCGAGGGCAGGGGCAGCTCGTCGGTGCTGTGCACCCAGGCGGCGATTTCACCTTCGTAGCTGCGCCGGCCCAGGCGCTTGAGCGCGCGCAGCACGTCGGCCTCGCGCATCGGGCCGCCTTCGCAGCGTTGCCAGAGTTCGCGCATCACCGCATCGAGCGAGCTGTGGCCTTCGGCGCGCAGCGTGAGGTCCAGGCACATCGCCACCAGCGAGCCCTTGGTGTAGTAGCTCACCGTCGCGTTGGGCGTGTTCTCGTTCATGCGGTAGTACTTCACCCAGGCGTCGAAGCTGGCTTCGGCGACGGTCTGCACCAGGCGGCCCGGCGTCTGCTGCACCTGGTTGAGGGTCTTGGCCACCAGCTGCAGGTAGGTCGCCTCGTCGATCAGGCCGGCGCGGCGCAGCATCAGATCGTCGTAGTAGCTGGTGAAGCCCTCGAAGAACCAGAGCAGCTCGGTGTGGTTCTCGGTGTCGTAGTCGTAGCGCGCGAACTCGGCCGGGCGCAGGCGCTTGACGTTCCAGGTGTGGAAGTACTCGTGGCTGATCAGGCCCAGCAGCGTGGTGTAGCCGTCGGTGGCCTTGAGGGCGGCAGGCTTGTCGCCCGGCGCGGGTGCGCGCGGCAGGTCGGCGCGCTGGCAGATCAGCGCGGTGGAGTTGCGGTGTTCCAGGCCGCCGTAGCCGTCGGCGCTGGCGTACAGCATGAACACGTAGCGCGAGAAAGGCGGGGGCTGCTGGCCGTGCCAGAAAGCGATCTGCGTCTCGCAGATCTTGCGGGTGTCTTCGATCAGGCGCTCGCCGTCCATCCACTCGCCCGCGCCGGCCACCACGAAGCGGTGTTCCACCCCGCCGGCCGTGAAGCTGGCGCTCCAGAAGCGGCCCATCTCGACCGGGCAGTCGGCCAGTTCGTCGTAGCCTTCGGCAAGGTAGTGGCCGAAGCCCTGGTCGTCTACGGCCTGGGGGGTGAGACCGGTGGCGACCTGCCAGCCGGCGGTGGCCTTACCGGACACGAGCTCCAGCGCGTGCGGCAGATCCTCCTGGCCGAGCACGCGCAGGCACAGGCTGGTGGCGTTGAAGAAACCGCGCGAGGCGTCGAGGAAGGCGGTGCGCACCGAGGCGTCGAAGGCGTAGACCTCGTAGCGCAGCTCCAGCGGTTCGCCGGCCGCGGCCTGGGCCTGCCAGCGATGCTTGTCGAGCTGTTTGAGGGCGATCGGCTGGCCGTTCTGCCAGGCGCGCAACTGCTGCAGGTTCTGCGAGAACTCGCGCACCAGGTAGCTGCCCGGTATCCACACCGGCAGGGCCACGCGCTGGTTCTTCGCGGGTTGTTCGATGCGCAGCGTGACGGCGAACAGGTGGGCGTGCGCGCTGAGCACCGAGACGGTGCAGCGCACGGCGGCGGCGGTGCGCGCGGCCCTGGCCGCCTTCGCCCGGGTGCTCAAGGCTTGGCTTCCGCGAGCTGTTTCTCGATCTGCTCGGCACCGATGGCGCCCGGCACGCGCGTGCCGTTGGCGAAGATGATGGTCGGCGTGCCGGTGATGCGAGCCTTCTTGCCGTACTCGAAGTTGCGTGCCACGGCGGACGCGTCGCAGGTGGCCGAGGGCGGGGCCACGTCGCGCACCATCCAGTCGACAAAGGTCTTGCCCTTGTCCTTGGCGCACCAGATGTTGCGCGACTTCTCGCCCGAATCGGCGCTGAGGATGGGGTACAGGAACACGTGCACCGTGACGTTGTCGATCTTCATCAGGTCGCGCTCGAAGCGCTTGCAGTAGCCGCAGTTGGGGTCCTCGAACACCGCCATCTTGCGCTTGCCGTTGCCGCGCACGATGGTGAAGGCGTCTTTCAGCGGCAGGTCCTTGAAGGCGATGGCGGTGAGCTTGTCCAGGCGCTGCTCGGTCAGGTCCACGCGGGCCTTGGTGTCGATCATCGAGCCCTGGATCAGGTAGTTGCCTTCGGCATCGGTGTAGAACAGCTCGCTCTGGTTGACGCGCACCTCGTAGATGCCGGGCATGGGCGTCTTGCTGACCTCGTCGATGGTGGGCAGGTTGGGCAGGCGCTCGGCGAGGTTCTTGCGGATGGCGGCTTCCTGGGCGGTGGCGGCGAGGGACAGGGCCGCGAGCGCCGCGACCAGGAGGGATTTGAGGATGTTCATCGTGAGAGGTCTTGGAAAAGGAGATGTCAAAGGCTGGGCTGGCCCATGGCCTGGCGGGCGATCCAGCGCTTGAGCGGGCCGCTGCGGTCGAAGCCGGTGAGGCCCCAGTTGCGCAGCGCCTGCACGCGCGAGTCGCCGTTGGCGAACAGGCCGAACAGACCGTCGGTGACCCAGCCCATGGCGCCCACCTCGGCGGCGCGCGCTCGCTCGTAGCGGCGCAGCAGCTTGAGGTCGCCCAGCTCGCGCCAGTACTCGCGCTGCTGCAGCACGCGCGCCAGTTCGGCGGCATCGGCCAGGCCCACGTTCAGGCCCTGGCCCGCCAGCGGGTGCATGGCGTGCGCCGCGTCGCCGGCCAGCGCCACGCCGCCCTGGGCGGTGCGGGCGATCCAGCGTTGGGCGCGGGAGAGTTCGAGAGGCCAGGCCTGGGCGGGGCTTTCCATGTGCATGTGGCCCAGGGCCTGGGCGCAGCGCGCCTGCACGGCCTGGGTGAAGGTGGTCGGGTCGGCTTGCAGCCAGGTGTCGGCCTGCTGTGCAGGGACAGACCACACCAGCGCCACGGAGTTCCCGAAGGCGCCGCCCAAGGGCAGCAAGGCCATCACCTCGCCGTTGGAAAACCACTGCCGGGCGATGCCGCCGTGCGGCTGGTCGCAGTGCAGCCGCGCGGCCACCGCCTTGTGGGGGTAGGGCCACACATCGAATTCCAGGCCGAGTTCCGCGCGCGTCTGGCTGCGCTTGCCCTCGCACACCACCGTGAGGGCGGCGTTGGGCGCTTCGCTCACGCGCTCGATGCCGCCCTGGAAGCCGATGGCGTCGGACAGGCGCTGCTCCAGCGCGGGCACGTCCACGATCCAGGTCAGCGCGTCGGCGCCCTGGTCGTCGGCGGAAAACTCCAGCTGGCCGCCGTCGTCGCCCCAGACCTGCATGGCGCTCACCGGCGTGATGGGGGGCACGCGGGCGTCCTGCGGATCGGCTTCGGGCCAGGCGCGCACCGAGCGCAGCAGGTCGCGCGAGGCGGCGTTGATCGCGTAGGCGCGCACGTCCGGCGCGTCTTGCGGGCCGCGTGGCGCGCCGACCAGGGCCACGCGCAGGCGGTCGCGGGCCAGCAGCAGGGCCAGGGTCTGGCCCACCACGCCGGCCCCTCGGATGGCAACGTCGAAGCGCCGGGTGGAACCGGTGCGGGGGGCTGGGGAGTTCATGAGGGGGATTCTAGGAGCAGGGCACAATCCGGGCCTTCCCCGGGCGATACCCGGTACCCCCCTCCTGACCATTCCCATGAGTGCAGACCAAACCGCCGCCGACGTGCAAGCCACCATCGCCCAGCTCTGGGTCTACCCGGTCAAGTCCTGCGCCGGCATTTCGCTGACCGAAGCCGAGCTGACCGACACCGGCCTGCTCTACGACCGCGCCTGGATGGTGGTGGACGCCGACGGCGAGTTCGTGACGCAGCGCGAGCTGCCCCGCATGGCCCTGATCCAGACCGCCTTCAAGATGGGCCAGCTGGTGCTGCGTGCGCCCGGCATGCTGGCGCTGCACCTGGCGCTGGACGCGGCCGAGGGCCCGCTCAAGGTGCGCGTGTGGGACGACGAGGTGCCCGCCTACGACATGGGCGATCTGGCCGCGCAATGGTTCAGCGACTTCCTCGGGCGGCCCCTGCGCCTGGCGCGCTTCGACCCCGAGGTGCGGCGCGTGAGCAGCCTGAAGTGGACCGGCGGCCGTGAAGCCGTCACGCAGTTCGCCGACGGCTTCAGCCTGCTGGTGACCAGCACCGCCTCGCTGGACGAGCTCAATACCCGCCTGGGTGCGGCCGGCCACGCGCCGGTGGAGATGCTGCGCTTTCGGCCCAACATCGTGCTGGCCGGTGTGGAAGCCCACGACGAGGACCGCGTGGGCGCGATGCGCATCGGCACCGGAGACGGCGCGTCCGCGCTGATCGAGCCGGTCAAGCCCTGCGGCCGTTGTCCGATTCCCAACATCGACCCGGCCACCGCCAAGGCCAGCCCGGAGGTGAACGACACCCTGCAGGTCTACCGGCAGGACCCGCGCCTGGACGGCGCCATCACCTTCGGCATGAACGCCATCGTGCTCGAAGGCGACGGGCAGGTGCTGCGCGTCGGCCAGCCCGTGGGCGCCGACTGGAAGTTCGACTGAACTCAGCCCCGGGCTGATGCCTCGCTCGCGTAGCGCGCCAGCGTGGCCGCCAGCTCGCCCAGGTCGCGCTGCACGGCGCTGAAGCTGCCGTTGCGCTCCCGCGTGGCTTCGTCCATGTACACCGGGCGGCGGATCTCGATCTGCAGGCTGTGGCGCCGCAGCGCGGGCTGGCCGATGCGGGCGATCAGCTGCACGCCCTTGTACGGGTCGTTGCGGGCCACCGAGTAGCCGCGCGAGCGCAGCTCGCGCTCCACCAGATCGACGAACGCCGGGTCGCAGGTGGTGCCGTCGCGGTCGCCCAGCACGAAGTCGGCCAGTGGCCGCGTGCTGCGGATCTGCAGCCGCTCGTACGCGTTGTCGGGCATGGAGTGCAGGTTCAGGTGCCAGAGCGCACCAAACCGCTGCAGGGTCTCTTCGATGCATTGCGACAGGGCCGCGTGGTACGGGCGGTAGCAGCGTTCGATGCGCGCCCGCACCTCCGCCACGGTGAGCCGGCGGCGGTAGATCGGGGTGGCGGCGTCGATGTTGCGCCACACCAGCCCGAACCCCAGGCGGGTCTTCTCGCCGGGGTTCAGGGGAGCGGGCCAGGCGCCGTCGAGCAGGTCCGGGTCGAGGTCGTCCTCGGCGCGGTTGCAGTCGATGTAGGTGCGGGGAAAGTGGGCGGCCAGCAGGCTGCCGCCGACCGAGGGCACCGCCGCCCACAGCGCGTCCACATGCGTGTCCTCGCCGCGCCGCAGCAGCGCCCGGGGCACGGCGTGGTCGTAGTCCGCCGGGTAGTCGGTGCCGCTGTGCGGCGAATCGCACACCAGGGGCACGGGCGTGGCGGCGGGACGGTGCAGCGTGAACGTTGGCGCGTCGATCGGCATGCGTCAGTCCACCGAGATCTTGGCCATCTTGGCCACGCGCTCATAGCGTTCCATGGCCTGCTGGATCTGCTGGGCAAACGCCTCGGGCGTGCCGGGGATCAGCGTGGAGCCCGAGGCTTCCATCTGCCGGACGAACTCGGGGTGCTTCATGCCCTTGTGGATGGCGGCGTTGAGCCTGGCCACCACCTCGGGTGGTGTGCCCGCCGGTGCCACAACGCCGAACCAGCCGCCGCCACCCATCTGGGGGAAACCGAGTTCGCCGTAGGTGGGCACATCCGGCAGCGAGGGCGAGCGCTTCTCGCTCAGCACCGCCAGCGCCCGCAGCTTGCCGGACTGGATGTTCGGCAGGGCCGAGGGCAGGTTGTCGGTGATCGCGGTCACCTGGCCTGCCATGGCATCGGTCATGGCCTGCCCGGCGCCCTTGTACGGCACGTGCAGCAGGTTCATCTTGGACAAGGCCATGAAGTGCTCGATGTTGGCGTGGCCCAGCGAGCCGATGCCCGGCGAGGCGAAGCTGTACTTGCCCGGGTGGGCCTGGGCCAGGGCGATGAGCTCCTTCATGTCCTTGGCCGGTGTGCCGGGATGGACGGCAAAGACGCTGGGCGTGGTCGCCACGTTGGTGATCGGGGCGAAGTCCTTCACCGCGTGGTAGCGCAGCTTGCTGCCGTAGACCGCCGGGTTGCTGCCGTGCGTGCTGACGGTGGCCATGCCCAGGGTGTAGCCGTCGGCCGGCGCGCGGGCAACGAACTCCATGCCCGTCGAGCCGCCGGCGCCGGCCTTGTTTTCCACCACGATGGACTGGCCCAGCTCGCGGCCCGCGTACTCGGCCACCAGGCGCGCGGCCAGATCGGTCGAGCCGCCGGGGGCGAACGGCACGATCAGCTTGACCGGCCGGTTGGGGTAGGGGCTCTGGGCCTGGGCGCCTCCCACGACGAGGGCGGCGGTCACGGTCAGCGCGGTGCGCAACAAGGTCTGGATTTTCATGAGAGGTCTCCTCCTCAGGGATGGGAGCCGAAGGGTAGGAAATCCGGCGACCCCGGGCAAACGACATTTTCGGCTGTGGCGATGACATGATGTAATCGCTCGCATGCGCATCCGAAGCCCGTCCCTGGTGGAGCTGCACGCCTTTCTGGGGGTTGCCCGCCATGGCAACTTCCACCGCGCTGCCGATGATCTGTGCGTCACGCAGGCGGCGGTGAGCCGCGCGGTCGCCCGCCTGGAAACGCACCTGGGCGTTCAACTGCTGGACCGCGCCGTCAACGGGGTGCGCCTCACGCCGGCGGGCACCGAGCTGCGCCGCCAGGTCGAAGGGCCGGTGGCCGCGCTGGAGGCGGCGGCCAGCCACGTCCGCGTCCTGCCCGAGGCTCTGCGCCTGCGCCTCTCCGTCGTGCCCAGCCTGGGCAACCTCTGGCTGCTGCCGCGCCTGGAAGACTTCCGGCAGCGGCACCCGGAGATCGAGATCGAATTCCGCCAGTACCACCACGACGAGGGCTTCACCCGCGACGACGTGGACCTGTGGGTGGCGCTCAAGGCGCGCGCCGGGAAACCCTGGCCGCGGCAGGTGGCGGCGCAGTACCTCATCGGCCGCGAGATCGTGGCCGTGTGTGCGCCCGCCCTGGCCCAGGGCGTCGACAGCGTGGACGCGCTGCTGAACCTGCCGCTGCTCTACCACAGCAACTACCGCGAGAACTGGGCCACCTGGGCCCAGTCCGTGGGCGGCCAGCTGCCTGCGCAGTGGCGCGGCACGGGGTTCGACCTGGTCATGAACCTGATCGAAGCGGCCCGGGCCGGCATGGGCGTGGCGGTGGTCCAGCGCTGCATGGTGCATTCCGAGCTGGCCACCGGCCGCCTGGTGACCCCCGTGCCCGGCAGCGCCAGCACCGGGCGGGGCTACTACCTGTGCCGTCCGCGCGCCACCGCCGGCTCCCGCGCGGTGGAGGCCTTTGCGCTGTGGGTCCGCGAGCAGGCCCGGCGCGCGGGCGGCTGAGTACAATCGGCACCCGTTCCCCCTTGGCAAAACGAGGACAGCGTCCTCACCGAATCGCGGCACCTCCCATCCCGATTCACCGGTTGCCAGCCGTCTGCGATCCGCGCATCTCGGGCACTTCGACCACACCGTGTGCGGGCTCGATGGTGCAGAGGGGTTGATTTACAAGGAATTTCCATGAGCCTCCAATGCGGCATCGTGGGCCTGCCCAACGTCGGCAAGTCCACCCTCTTCAACGCGCTGACCAAGGCCGGCATCGCGGCCGAGAACTACCCGTTCTGCACCATCGAGCCCAACACCGGCGTGGTGGAAGTGCCTGATCCGCGGCTGCAGCAGCTGGCCGAGATCGTCAAGCCCGAGCGCATCGTGCCGGCCATCGTGGAATTCGTGGACATCGCCGGCCTGGTGGCCGGTGCCAGCACGGGCGAAGGCCTGGGCAACAAGTTCCTCGCGCACATCCGCGAGACCGACGCCATCGTCAACGTGGTGCGCTGCTTCGAAGACCCGAACGTGATCCACGTCGCCAACAAGGTCGACCCGATCGCCGACATCGAGGTCATCCAGACCGAGCTCTGCCTGGCCGACCTCGCCGCGGTGGAAAAGGCCCTGCACCGCGTGAACAAGACCGCGCGCTCGGGCGACAAGGAGTCGATCAAGCAGGTCGCCATCCTGGAGAAATGCCAGGCCGCGCTCAACGACACCCAGCCGGTGCGCACCATCGACTTCAGCAAGGAAGAACAGGCGCAGCTCAAGCAGTTCTTCCTGATCACCGCCAAGCCGGCGATGTTCGTGGCCAACGTCTCCGAAGACGGCTTCGAGAACAACCCGCTGCTCGACCGCCTCAAGGAATTCGCGCAGAAGCAGAACGCGCCTGTGGTTGCCATCTGCGCCAAGATCGAGGCCGAACTCTCCGAGATGGACGACGCCGACCGGCTCGAATTCCTCAAGGAACTCGGGCAGGAAGAGCCGGGCCTGAACCGCCTGATCCGCGCGGCCTACCAGCTGCTGGGCCTGCAGACCTATTTCACCGCCGGTGTGAAAGAGGTGCGCGCCTGGACCATCCACGTGGGCGACACCGGCCCGCAGGCTGCCGGCGTGATTCACACCGATTTCGAGAAGGGCTACATCCGTGCCCAGACGATCGGCTTTGACGATTTCATCGCCTTCAAGGGCGAGCAGGGCGCCAAGGACGCGGGCAAGATGCGCGCCGAAGGCAAGGACTACGTCGTCAAGGACGGCGACGTGATGAACTTCCTGTTCAGCAGTTAAGCCCGGCTTTGCGCCCCTGACCCTCGAGGGTCATTCGGGCCGCTCGACCGTTCATTGGGAAACACTCGATGGACCACGCAGCCCGTACCGCGAAAGTACCGCTTTCCATGCCACCCCAAAACGCCGTCCCCCCGCGCCGCTCCCACCTGGAGCTGAACATCGACACCGCGAAGCGCGTGCTGCCCGCATGGGCCAGCCAGGGCGTAGAGTCGGCGGCATGAGCGATCCGACCCGACCCGAACCCCAGCGCCTGGCCAAACGGCTGGCCACCCAATTGCCTTGCTCGCGCCGCGACGCCGAGATTTACATCGCCGGCGGCTGGGTGCGGGTCGACGGCGCCGTGGTGGAAGAGCCCATGGCGCGTGTGCGCGACGAACAGGCCGTGGTGCTGGACCCCAAGGCGCGGCTGGAACCGCTGGTACCGGTCACGCTGGTCTGGCACAAGCCCTCGGGCCAGGCCCTGCCCGACGAATCGCCCCTGCCCGATGAGCTGGCCGCGCGCTGGCTCGCACCCGGTGCGCGCTTCCAGGGCGACCGCTCGGGCATGCGCCCGCTCAAGGCGCACGGCCATCGGCTGCTGCCGGTGGCGCCACTGGAGGTCCTCTCCAGCGGCCTGATGGTGTTCACGCAGAACCCGGGCGTGGCGCGCAAGATCACCGACACCTCGTCGCCGCTGGAGCACGAGTGGCTGGTGGAGGTGCAGGACGACCCCGAACTCGACGACGACGCGCGGCGTGAGGCGGTGCTGCAGTCCCTGGGCAAGGCGCTGTTCTTCGACGGCTGGGCGGTGCCCGCGGCGCGCGCGAGCTGGCAGAGCGAGCGGCGCCTGCGGCTGGCGATCAAGGGCACGCTGCCGGGGCAGGTGGCGCACCTGGCCGAGCGCGCCGGCCTGCGCCTGGCGTCGGTGCGGCGCCAGCGCCTGGGCCGCATCGGGCTGGACGGCCTGCCCTCAGGCCAGTGGCGTTACCTGGCGGCGCACGAGCGCTTCTGAAGCCGCGCGGCCCACGCGCTCACGGCCATCGCGACCAGCATCACGGCCAGGCCCACCTGGTGGAGGTCGAGCATGCGGCCCTGCGAGATCATCACGCCACCCAATGCCGCCCCCAGTGCCTGCCCGCCGTACAGGGCCGAGGTGTTGAGCGCCACGGTGGCCGGGGCCAGTTCGGGCGAGATCTGAACCAGCCGCGCCTGCTGCGCCGAGTTGCACGAGAAGCAGCCCAGCGCCCAGGGGATGAGCACGAAGGCCTGGGCCCAGACGCCGTGGCGACCCAGCGGCCAGAGCAGCAGGCTCAGCACGATCGCCCCCAGCGTGATGAGCACCGCCCGGGGTGCGCCGAGGCGGTCGATGAAGCGCGTGACCGCGACGTTGCCGGCCAGGCCGAAAACGCCGAACCACAGGAACATCAGCGAGAGCAGCGCGCCACCCGCGCCCAGGGTCTGGGCGAAGTAGGGCGCGAAGTAGGAGAACAGCGTGAACTGCCCGAAGGAGAAGAGCAGCGTCACGGCCACGGCGGTCATGAGCGGGCCCGAGCCCAGGGTGCGGCCCCAGGCCTCGCGCGAGAGCGCGGCGGGCTTGATGCCGTCGGGCATCTCGCGCCACACCCAGGCGCCGCTGAGGAACGAGGTCAGCGCCACCAGGCCAAAGGCCCAGCGCCAGTTGAGCTCGCCGCTGATCCAGGCCGACAGCGGCATGCCCAGCACCGAAGCCAGCGACCAGCCCAGGAAGATGAAGGTGATGGCGCGCCCACGCATCGCCGGGCCGACCAGCAGGCCCACGCTGGCCGCCGCCTGCGGCGTGAAGATGGCCGGCGCGATGACGGCCAGCACGCGCAGCGGCAGCAGGGCCGCGTAGTTGGGTGCCAGCGCGCAGGCCAGCAGCAGCACGCCATACCAGATCAGCGAGACCGTGAGCAGGCGGCGCCGGTCCCAGCCCGCGACCAGGCTGGCGAACAGCGGCGCGCCCAGCCCCATCAGGATGGCCGCCGCGGTGATGAGCTGACCGGCCTGCGGGATCGACACGCCCAGGGACTGGCTGATGTCGTTGAGCGTGCCGGGCACGACCATCACGCCGGTGCCGATCACGAAGTTGCCGACCATCAGGGCCCAGAGGGCGCGGGGCAGGCCGTTGCGGGCGAGGGTCATGGGTGCAGGGTTCCTGGGAAGAACCACAACAGCGCGGCTGTCATGGTGAGGTAGCGGGCGAATTTGCCGATGGCCATGTAGGCCAGGCAGGGCCAGAAGGGGAATTTCAGCCAGCCGGCCACGGCGCACAGCGGATCGCCCACCACCGGCAGCCAGGACATCAGGCAGGCCTTGGGGCCGAAGCGCTCCAGCCATCGCAGCGCGCGCAGATCGACGTGGTTGCCGCGCGCGCGGTCCACCACCTTGTGCGTGCCCAGGCCCATGAGCCAGCTCACGGCACCGCCGGCGGTGTTGCCGGCGGTGGCCACCAGGATGGCGGGCCAGAAGAGATGCGGGTTGAGCTTGATGAGGCCGAACACCGCGGGCTCCGATCCCAGGGGCAGCAGGGTGGCCGAAATGAAGGACACCACCAGCACCGTGCTCAGGCCGAATTCGGGCAAGGCCAGCAGTTCCATCAGGTAGGTGATCCAGTCGGGCATGGGCGGTGTTTTGGGGGGAGGGGAAGACCGGCGATCGGGAAGTCGGATGGCGGGCGAAAAAAGAGGGGCGATATATCGCCTGCTGAAAAAACAGGCAGATACAATCGCCTTCCTTCGCCCCCCGCGCCAGCGGGGATCGCGGCAGATCCACCGCTCGACACCGATTCTCCCACCGCCATGCAACTCGGGGCTTTCACCCTGCCCAATGCCCTGTTCGTCGCGCCCATGGCGGGGGTGACGGACCGGCCATTCCGCAAGCTGTGCAAGCGCCTGGGCGCGGGCTATGCGGTGAGCGAGATGGTGACCTCGCGCCCCGATCTGCAGGACAGCCTCAAGACCTCGCGCCGCGCCAACCACGAAGGCGAGGCCGCGCCGATCTCGGTGCAGATCGCCGGCACCGACGCGCAGATGATGGCCGACGCCGCGCGCTACAACATCGACCGCGGCGCGCAGATCATCGACATCAACATGGGCTGCCCGGCCAAGAAGGTCTGCAACAAGTGGGCCGGTTCGGCGCTGATGCAGGACGAGGCGCTGGCCATCGAGATCGTGCAGGCCGTGGTGGCCGCCTGCGAGCCGCACGGTGTGCCCGTCACGCTCAAGATGCGCACCGGCTGGTGCGCCAGCGTGCGCAACGCCCCCACGCTCGCGCTCGCGGCCGAGGCCGCCGGTGTGCAGATGCTCACCGTGCACGGCCGCACCCGCGAGCAGGGCTACAAGGGCCAGGCCGAGCACGACACCGTCGCCCACATCAAGAGCCGCGTGCGCATCCCGGTGGTGGCCAACGGCGACATCGACAGCCCCGAGCAGGCGCGCGAGGTGCTGCGCCGCACCGGGGCCGACGCCATCATGGTCGGCCGCGCCGCCCAGGGCCGGCCCTGGATCTTCCGCGAGATCGCCCACTTCCTCGCCACCGGCGAACACCTGCCGCCGCCCGACCTGGCCGACGTGCGGGTCTGGCTGCTCGATCACCTGCACGACCACTACGACCTGTACGGCGAAGACACCGGGGTGCGCAGCGCGCGCAAGCACCTGGGGTGGTATGCACAATCGCTGCCGCTGCCCCCGGGCGCGGCCGCCCTGTTCCGTTCGCGCGTCAACGCCGTCACCACGGTGGAGGCGCAACTGCGCTGCGTGAGCGAGAGCCTGGACGAGTGGTCCGGCACAGCAACAACAACAACCCCGAGCGACGACTGGAAACTGGCCGCATGAAACAGAACAATTTGCACGACTGTGTGCGTGCCAGCATGGAAGACTTCTTCCGCGACCTCGACGGCACCGATCCCGCCAACCTGCACGACATGCTGGTCAAGGCGGTCGAGAAGCCCTTGCTCGAAGTGGTGATGGAGCAGGCACAGAACAACCAGTCGCGCGCTGCGCAATGGCTGGGGCTGAACCGCAACACGCTGCGCAAGAAGCTCCTTGAGCACAAGCTCATCGACTGAGCCCGACCGATTTCCCAACCTCCCAAGCCCTTTCCTCCATGCGCGCACTCATCTCCGTCTCCGACAAGACCGGCATCGTCGAACTCGCCCAGGCCCTGCACGGCCTCGGCGTGGCCCTGATCTCCACCGGCGGCACCGCCAAGCTGCTGGCCGACAAGGGCCTGCCGGTGACCGAGGTAGCCGAGGTGACGGGCTTCCCCGAGATGCTCGACGGCCGCGTGAAGACGCTGCACCCCAAGGTGCACGGCGGCCTGCTGGCGCGCCGCGACCTGCCCGAGCACATGGCCGCGCTCAAGGCGCACGGCATCGACACCATCGACCTGCTGATCGTCAACCTCTATCCCTTCGAGGCCACCGTGGCCAAGGCCGGCTGCACGCTGGAAGACGCGATCGAGAACATCGACATCGGTGGCCCGGCCATGGTGCGCAGCGCCGCGAAGAACTGGAAGGACGTGGCGGTGCTGACCGACGCGGCCCAGTACCCGGCCGTGATCGACGAACTCAAGGCCGGCGGCAAGCTCAGCGACAAGACGCGCTTCGCGCTGTCGGTGGCCGCGTTCAACCGCATCAGCAACTACGACGCCGCCATCAGCGACTACCTCTCGTCCATCGAGTTCGAGGCCGGCGCCGCCGTGCCCAAGCGCAGCGAGTACCCGGCGCAGAGCAACGGCCGCTTCGTCAAGCTGCAGGACCTGCGCTACGGCGAGAACCCGCACCAGAGCGCCGCCTTCTACCGCGACCTGCACCCCGCGCCGGGCTCGCTGGTCACGGCCAAGCAACTGCAGGGCAAGGAGCTGAGCTACAACAACATCGCCGATGCCGACGCGGCCTGGGAATGCGTCAAGAGCTTCGACGCGCCGGCCTGCGTGATCGTGAAGCACGCCAACCCCTGCGGCGTGGCCGTGGGCAAGGACGCGCTGGAGGCCTACAGCAAGGCCTTCCAGACCGACCCCACCAGCGCCTTCGGCGGCATCATCGCCCTCAACCGCGTGCTCGACGGCGCGGGCGCGCAGGCGATCAGCAAACAGTTCGTCGAGGTGCTGATGGCACCCGGCTACACGCCCGAGGCGCTGGAGGTGTTCAAGGCCAAGGCCAATGTGCGCGTGCTCGAGATCGCGCTGCCCCCGGGCGGCCCGACCGCGTGGGACAAGGGCCTGAACCTCAGCGACGTCAAGCGCGTGGGCTCGGGCCTGCTGATCCAGAGCGCCGACAACCACGTGCTGCAGCGCAGCGACCTCAAGGTCGTCACCAAGCTGCAGCCGACCGAGCAGCAGCTCGAAGACCTGCTGTTCGCCTGGAATGTGGCGAAGTTCGTGAAGTCCAACGCCATCGTGTTCTGCAAGGACGGCATGACCATGGGCGTGGGGGCGGGCCAGATGAGCCGCCTGGACTCGGCGCGCATCGCCAGCATCAAGGCCGGCCACGCCAAGCTGTCGCTGCAGGGCACGGCGGTGGCGAGCGATGCCTTCTTCCCGTTCCGCGACGGCCTGGACGTGGTGGTGGACGCCGGCGCGAGCTGCGTGATCCAGCCGGGTGGCTCCATGCGCGATCAGGAAGTGATCGACGCCGCAGACGAGCGCGGCGTGGTGATGGTGTATTCGGGCGTGCGCCACTTCCGCCACTGAGCGACGGCGCCTTGCGCGCCTGAACGCCGACCCGGGCCGCCGCAGAACCTGCCGCGGCCCTTTCTTTTGCATGGCCTCCCGATTTTAAATAGTTAATTTCTATTGATGGAATGCGGCCAATCAAATGGCCGTTTTGAAGTCAGCTCCCTATGCTTGTGGTTTCTTCCACAAAAAGGAGCCCCCATGGTCAGTCCCTCCTGGCTCGAAGCCCTCGCCGCGCTGGCGTTGGCGCATTGATCGGTTCCGCCTCCCTTCACGTCCCCCCTCACTACAAAGGAGAACACCCATGTCTGCCCCAGAAGCCCAATGCCCCTTCCACCACGGTTCCGGCGTCGGAACCACCAACAAGGACTGGTGGCCCAACCAACTGCGCATGGACGTGCTGAACCAGCACTCGGCCCGGTCCAACCCGCTGGGTGAATCGTTCAACTACGCGGAAGAATTCAAGAAGCTGGACTACAAGGCGCTCAAGGCCGACCTGAACAAGCTGATGACCGACAGCCAGGACTGGTGGCCGGCCGACTTCGGCCACTACGGCCCGCAGTTCATCCGCATGGCGTGGCACTCGGCCGGCACCTACCGCACCACCGACGGCCGTGGCGGCGGCGGGCGCGGCCAGCAACGCTTCGCGCCCCTCAACTCCTGGCCCGACAACGTCAACATCGACAAGTCGCGCCGCCTGCTGTGGCCGATCAAGCAGAAGTACGGCCAGCAGATTTCCTGGGCCGACCTCATGATCCTCGCCGGCAACGTGGCGCTGGAGTCCATGGGCTTTCGCACCTTCGGTTTTGCGGGCGGCCGCGAAGACGTGTGGGAACCCGACATGGACGTGAGCTGGGGCGCCGAGACCAAATGGCTGGGCGACGACCAGCGCTTTGAGGGCGACCGCGTGCTGGTCAAGAGCCTGGGCGCGACCCACATGGGCCTGATCTACGTGAACCCCGAAGGCCCGAACGCCAGCGGCGACTACATGGCCGCGGCCAAGGACATCCGCGCCACCTTCTACCGCATGGCCATGGACGACGAGGAGATCGTCGCGCTCATCGCCGGCGGCCACACCTTCGGCAAGGCCCACGGCGCGGCGCCCGAGTCGCACAAGGGCGCGGAACCCGAGGGCGGCACGATCGAAGCGCAAGGCCTGGGCTGGACCAGCAACTTCGGTTCCGGCTTCGGCAAGGACACCGTTTCCAGCGGCCTGGAAGTGACCTGGACCAAGACCCCCGCGCTGTGGAGCAACAACTTCTTCGAGAACCTGTTCAAGTACGAATGGGAAATGGAGAAGAGCCCCGCCGGTGCCAAGCAATGGGTGGCCAAGGACGCAGAGGACATCATTCCCGACGCGCACATCAAGGGCCAGTTCCACAAGCCCAAGATGCTCACCACCGACCTCACGATGCGCTTCGACCCGGAGTTCGGCAAGATCTCCCGGCGCTTCCTGGAAGACCCGCAGGCCTTCGCCGAAGCCTTCGCACGCGCCTGGTTCAAGCTGACCCACCGCGACATGGGGCCGAAGGCGCGTTACCTTGGCCCGGAAGTACCGAAGGAAGACCTGATCTGGCAGGACCCGCTGCCGGCGGCCACGCACCAACCCACGGCCGCCGACATCGCCGACCTCAAGGCCAGAATCGCGGCCTCAGGCGTCTCGGTGGGCGACCTGGTCTCGGTGGCCTGGGCCTCCGCATCCACTTTCCGGGGCGGTGACAAGCGCGGCGGCGCCAACGGCGCGCGCATCGCCCTCGCTCCGCAGAAGGACTGGGCGGTCAACCAGCGTGCGGTGAAGGCGCTGCCCAGGCTGATCGAGATCCAGAAGGCCTCGGGCAAGGCGTCGCTCGCCGACGTGATCGTGCTGGCCGGCGTGGTCGGCGTCGAACAGGGTGCGAAGGCCGCTGGCGTGGCGGTGGAGGTGCCGTTTGCGCCGGGCCGCGTCGATGCCCGCCAGGACCAGACCGATGTCGAGGCCTTCGAGGTGCTTGAACCCGAAGCCGACGGCTTCCGTAACTACAAGAAGGGCCGCAGCGCGGCCTCCACCGAGGCGTTGCTGGTCGACAAAGCCCAGTTGCTGACCCTGACCGCGCCGGAGATGACCGCGCTGGTCGGCGGCCTGCGGGTGCTGGGGGCCAACTTCGACGGTGGTCAGAACGGGGTGTTCACCGACCAGGTCGGGGCGTTGAGCAACGACTTCTTCGTCAACCTGCTCAACATGAACACGGTGTGGACGGCGAAGGACACCGACGCCGAGCTGTTCGAGGGCAAGGACCGCCAGAGCGGCCAGTTGAAGTACACGGCCACCCGCAGCGACCTGGTGTTCGGGTCCAACTCGGTGCTGCGCGCCTATGCCGAGGTGTACGCCAGTGCGCGCGGCAAGGAGAAGCTCGTCAAGGACTTCGTGGCCGCCTGGACCAAGGTGATGAACGCCGATCGGTTCGATCTCGCGTGATCCGCTGATGCAGCGTGCATGACAAAGGCCACCCTCGGGTGGCCTTTGTTTCGCCCATTCAAGAAGAACAACAGGAGACCCGCATGCTCATCATGCAGAAGATGCCCGACGCCTCCACCGCGCGCTTTCGCCTCGAACCCTGGATTCACCTGATCGAGCAGCTCGACCTGATCCTCGCGATCGTGCAGAGCGGCGATTCAAACCCCGTGCTTCGCCGCTTCGGTGCGCGCCGGCGTTCGGCCATGCACCGCCGCCTCATGCTGGAGCGAAGGCGCCTCATCGCAGAAATTGCGGTCCTGGGCCATGTCGTCGTTGCGATGAACCCGATGCCGGATGCGCCGGCGCCGCAGCGCGACCTCGATGTCGAGTTCAAGCGCCTCGGGGACGCCTTCGACCTGTGCGCGCAAGACCTGTCACCGCTGACGCAGGCCGCGTTGCAGGACTGGCTGACGCTGCGTTCGCACATGCACCGGGAGCACGCCCGCTTCTTCCGGGCCTACTGACCCGAGGCCTGCGCTCAGCGGGCCAGCTGCTTGAACACCTCGCGCGCCGCCGCCAC
Source organism: Hydrogenophaga sp. GW456-12-10-14-TSB4 (assembly GCF_059424305.1). Taxonomy (NCBI): domain Bacteria; kingdom Pseudomonadati; phylum Pseudomonadota; class Betaproteobacteria; order Burkholderiales; family Comamonadaceae; genus Hydrogenophaga; species Hydrogenophaga sp. GW456-12-10-14-TSB4. Next base: position 27,966 of record NZ_JBWKZH010000043.1, read on the forward strand.
CGTGTCTTCGATGTCCTTCGCCGTGTGGGCTGCGCTCACGAAGCCGGCTTCGTACAGGGCCGGTGCGATGTAGACGCCGCGCTCCAGCAGGCCGTGGAACAGGGTGTTGAAGCGCGGGCCGTCGGTGGTCATCACCTTGGCGTAGTTCTGCGGCAGTTCGTCGAACAGGAAGAAGCCGAACATGCCACCTTCGCTGTCGCCGCTCAGGGCCACGCCCTCGGCCGCCGCAGCGCCCTTGAGGCCGTCGACCAGCGAGCGCGTGGTGGCCGCGAGTGCGTCGTAGAAACCGGGCTTGCGGATCTCTTTCAGGGTGGCCAGGCCACAGGCCGTGGCCACCGGGTTGCCCGAGAGCGTGCCGGCCTGGTAGACGCCGCCCAGCGGTGCGAGCTGTTCCATCACCGCGCGCTTGGCGCCGAAGGCGGCCAGCGGCATGCCGCCGCCGATCACCTTGCCCATCACCGTCATGTCGGGCTCGAAGCCGGGAATGAGCTGGGCGTACACGCTCTGCGCGCCGCCCAGCGCCACGCGGAAGCCGGTCATGACCTCGTCGAAGGCGAGCAGGGCGCCGTGCTGCGTGCACAGCTCGCGGCAGCGCTTCATGAACGGCACGCTGGCGCGCACGAAGTTCATGTTGCCCGCGATCGGCTCGATGATCAGGCAGGCCACCTCGGGGCCGTGCTCGGCGAAGGCGGCTTCGAGCTGTTCGAGGTTGTTGTACTCGAGCACGAGGGTGTGCTGCACCACTTCGGGCGGCACGCCGGAGCTGGTCGGGTTGCCGAAGGTGGCCAGGCCCGAGCCGGCCTTGACCAGCAGGGCGTCGGCATGGCCGTGGTAGCAGCCCTCGAACTTGATGATCTTCTTGCGCCCGGTGGCACCGCGCGCCAGGCGGATGGTGCTCATGCCGGCTTCGGTGCCCGAGCTCACCAGCCGCACCATGTCGATGCTGGGCACCAGCTCGACGATGGCCTCGGCCAGCTCGACCTCGCGCTCGGTCGGGGCGCCGAACGAGAAACCCTCCAGCACGGCTTTCTGCACCGCCTCGACCACCGCCGGGTGGCCGTGGCCCAGGATCATCGGGCCCCAGGAGCCGATGTAGTCAATGTAGCGCTGGCCGTTGGCGTCCCAGAAATGGGCGCCCTGGGCGCGCTGCACGAAACGGGGCGTGCCGCCCACCGCGCGGAAGGCGCGCACGGGCGAGTTCACGCCGCCGGGGATCAGCGCCTTGGCGCGGTCGAACAGTTGCTGGTTGCGGTCGGTGGTCATGGAGCGAAAGTCAATGTCTGGTGGTGTCGAGCGGGAAATCGTCGGCGTCGAGCGTGCTGTCGGGCGTGCCCTCGCCGGGCGCGGGCTCTTCTTCCTCGTCCATGTCGTCGTGGGCCCAGAACAGGCGATCGGGCACGGCGTGTCCCATGCCGGGCTGGAAGCCCGCGTCCAGGCATTGATCGAGGTAGGTGAGCGCCTCGGCGCAGGCCGCCTGCAGGTCGCTGCCGCCGGCGATGAGCGCGCACAGCGCGGCCGAGAGGGTGTCACCGGCACCGGTGAAGGTGGCCTCGAAGCGTTCGTAGCGCGCCGTGGCCAGCACCGTCTCGGGCGTGGCCAGGTGGCTTTCGAGGTACTGGTCGGCCGCATTGAAGCCGGTGACCAGCGTGTATGGCACGCCGTGCACGGCGGCGGCGCGCGCCACTTCGCGGGCGGTCGGCGGGCGATCCCCTTCCCATTCTGGCAGCAGCCAGCGGCACAGCGTGCTGTGGTTGCCCACCAGCACGGTGGTCTGCGGCAGCAGCAGTTCGGCGCAGGCATCGAGGTAGGTGTCGATCGCCATTTCGTCCCACCAGGAGAGGTCGGGCATGTAGGTGATGACCGGGACCTCGTTGTAGTCGGTGGTGATCTCCGCGATCACGCTCAGGTTCTCGGGGCTGCCCACGAAGCCGACCTTGAAGGCCTGCACCGGCATGTCTTCCAGGGCGCAACGCGCCTGGTCGGCCACCGCCTCTTCGTCGAAGGCAAAGTGGTCGTGGATGTCGGAGGTGTCCCGGACGTAGGCGCCCGTCACGATGGGCAGCACGTGCGTGGACGCGCTCGACATGGCCGTGATGTCCGCACTCAGGCCGCCCGCGCCGCTGGGGTCGCTGGCATTGAAGGTCAGCACGCAGGGCAGGGAAATCTCGCCGGGCTTCTCGCCCGATGCGGGCTCGGAAGTTGCGGGTGTATCGGGCATGGGTACGGTGGGGGGGAAGGGGTTGCGGCGCGGGTCACCCGAGGGTGGTTTGCGCAGGGCGCCAAACGCGATCGACAGCCGGTCCAACTGGCTTGCGGAGCGGCGCAGGTCGCTCGATACAATGCTTGCATTCTAAGACAATGCCCCCTATAACCATGACCGAATCGAAGACTTGGATGTGCCTGATCTGCGGCTGGATTTACGACGAAGCCGCCGGCGCACCCGAGCATGGCGTGGCCGCCGGCACCCCCTGGGCTGAGGTGCCGATGAACTGGACCTGTCCCGAGTGCGGCGCCCGAAAAGAAGATTTTGAGATGGTGCAGATCTGAGGTTGGGATCTGCGCGCTTGATGGTGTCCAGGCGAACCCGGTAGGGGTATTTCTCCGGTCTCGCTTTCCTCGTTCTGTCCCACCCTCTGGAGCTAGTGAAACGTGAGCACAACGCCTGCCCTCAAAGTCCTGGTGGTTGACGACAGCAATACCATCCGCCGCAGTGCCGAGATCTTCCTCAAGCAGGGTGGGCACGAGGTGCTGCTCGCCGATGACGGCTTCGACGCCCTCGCCAAGATCAACGACTACCAGCCCGATCTGGTGTTCTGCGACATCCTCATGCCGCGCCTCGACGGCTACCAGACCTGCGCAATCATCAAGCGCAACGCCCGCTTCGCCAGCATCCCGGTGGTCATGCTCTCGTCCAAGGACGGCGTCTTCGACAAGGCGCGCGGCCGCATGGTCGGCTCGCAGGACTACCTCACCAAACCCTTTACCAAAGACCAACTGCTGCAAGCGGTGCAGCAGTTCGGCGCCAACCTGACAGGAGCAGTGTGATGCCCATTCGGAAAATCCTCGTGGTGGACGACTCGAAAACGGAGTTGCTGGTCCTGTCCGATCTGCTGGGGAAAAACGGCTACACCGTCGCCACCGCTGAGAACGCGGACGAGGCCTTCCGTCGGCTTGGCGAGGAAAAGCCCGACCTGATCCTGATGGACGTGGTGATGCCCGGTCAGAATGGGTTTCAACTCACGCGTGCCATCACGCGGGACCCTCAGTATTCGAGCATTCCCATCGTCATGTGCACGAGCAAAAATCTGGAGACCGACCGCGTCTGGGGCATGCGCCAGGGCGCACGCGATTACGTGACCAAGCCGGTCAACGCGGAAGAGCTGTTGTCGAAGATTCGCGCGCTGGGTTGATCGCACCAACGACCTGAATCGCACCGAGCATGGCCAAACGTCAATCACTCAAGGAACTCCAGGAACGATTGGCCCAGCGTTTGACAGCCGCCAAGACCGAGGCCGTGACCGCCACCTGGCTGGCGGTGGAAGCCGGTGACCGGCGCTACCTGCTCCCTCTGGTGCAGTCCGGTGAAATTTTCCCCTGGTCCGCGCTGCAGCGCGTGCCTTACACCAAGCCCTGGTACGCCGGGGTCGCCAGCCTGCGCGGCGGCCTGCACGGCGTGATCGACCTGGCCCGGCTGGTCGGGTCTTCGGCCCAGGCACTTCCTTCGCAGAGTGGCGAGCGCGTGACCTCCGAGTCGCGCCTGGTCAGCCTGCACACCGCGCTCGGCTTCAATGCCGTGATCTGGATCGACCGCCTGCTCGGTCTGCGCAACCCCTCCATGTTCACCGCGCTCGGGACCAATCCCGAGGGTGCGCCTTCGTATTTCACCCGCTCGCTGGTCGATGCCCAGGGCCAGGCCTGGCAGGAGCTGGATCTGCAGATGCTGGTGGCCGAGCCCGAATTTCTGGCGATCGCCGCCTGAAGCTTGAACCCGCGGACCGCATGGGGTCCTTTTGTCATTCTGTTTTCAGTTGGAAGGTTTTTACATGGCTATGCTTGATCGATTCCAGGGTCTTTTCAAGAAAAAAGCCGGCGACGAACCCGACCTTTCCAATGCCACCGACCAGGAGGTCGCCGAACTCGCGGCGGCCCGTCTGGCGCCGACGCTGGCGTCGGAAGGACTCGTCGGCAATGCGATGGTGGATGAGGACAGCACCGACCTCAGCGGCGAGGTGACCCTGCCGCTGCTGGGCAGCAAACCCGCCGAGCAGCACCAGCGCACGCTGGCCATCCTGCTCGCGCTTGGCCTGGTGGCGCTGGGCGGCGTGACGCTCTATGCACTGACCCAGACGGAGAAGGTGGGTCAGCAGGTGGCCGCCAGCGGCCAGGCCCTGATGCAGTCGCAGCGGCTGGCCAAGAGCGTCTCGCAGGCGCTGATCGGCAGCCCGGCGGCATTCCCCGAAGTGCGCGACAGCTCGACCGTGATGGCCCGCGCCCTGCGCGGCCTCAAGGGCGGCGACAGCGAGATGTCGCTCGACGCCCTGGGCACCGAGTACTCGGAAGAGCTCGACGCGATCCTGCCCAAGGTGGATCAGGCCGAACGCAATGCCGCGGCGGTGCTGGCGCAGCAGAACATCCTGACCCAGGTGGGCAACGCCCTGCGCACGATCAACCGCCAATCGTCCGATCTGCTGGAGATCGCCGAGACGGTCTCCTCGTTGAAGCTGCAACAGAACGCGCCCGCGGCCGAGATTTCCGCTTCGGGCCAGCTGGTGATGTTGACCCAGCGCATCGGCAAGTCGGCCAACGAGTTCCTGACTATGGAAGGTGTGAGCCCCGAGGCGGTGTTCCTGCTGGGCAAGGACTTGAACACCTTCAAGGAAATCGCCGAAGGCCTGCTCAAGGGCAGCGACGAACTGCGCCTGGCCGCCGCGCGCGATCCCCAGGTGCGCGAGCGCCTGGAGGCCCTGCTCAAGCTGTACGAAGCCACGCGCGTCGAAGCCGGCGCCATTCTGGGCAACCTGCAGGGCCTGGTGTCGGCGCGCGAAGCGCAGGCCGGCATCATTGCCGACAGCGAACCCCTGCGCCTGAGCCTGGAGAAGCTGCAGGGCGACCTGTCCTCGCGCTCCGGCCTGGGCGGCGGCCAGCTGGCAGCCCTGGCGCTCTCGGCCCTGTTTGCCCTGCTGTGCGCCGGCGGTCTGGCCTACGTGCAGCTGCTGGACAGCCGCCAGCGCCAGTCGGTGGCGGAATCGCAGCGGCTCGCGGCCGAGTCGCAACAGCAGGACGCCAAGCGCGTCAACGACGCCAACCAGGCGGCCATTCTTCGCCTGATGAACGAACTGCAGACGGTGGCCGAAGGCGACCTGACGCAGGAAGCCACGGTGACGGAAGACATCACCGGCGCCATCGCCGACTCGGTGAACTACACGGTGGAGGAACTGCGATCGCTGGTGGGCAACGTGCAGGCCACGGCCACCCGCGTGGCGCAAACCACGTCGGCGGTGGAAAGCACCTCGACCGAGCTGCTGGCGGCGTCCACCGAACAGCTGCGCGAGATCCGCGAAACCGGCCAGTCGGTGCTGGACATGGCGCAGCGCATCAACCAGGTGTCGGGTCAGGCGCAGGAGTCGGCCACGGTGGCCCGTGCCTCGCTGCAGGCCGCCGAGTCGGGCCTGCAGGCGGTGCAGGACGCCATCGGCGGTATGAACGCCATCCGCGACCAGATCCAGGAAACCTCCAAGCGCATCAAGCGGCTGGGCGAATCGTCGCAGGAGATCGGTGAAATCACGGAGCTGATTTCCGACATTACCGAACAGACGAACGTGCTGGCCCTCAACGCCGCCATCCAGGCCGCGTCGGCCGGTGAAGCCGGTCGAGGCTTCTCGGTGGTGGCGGAAGAAGTGCAGCGGCTGGCCGAACGCTCCGCCGATGCCACGCGCCAGATCTCGGCGCTGGTGAAGGCGATTCAGACCGACACGCAGGACGCGGTGGCCGCCATGGAGCGCTCCACGCAGGGTGTGGTCGAAGGGGCCAAGCTGTCGGACAACGCCGGTACCGCGCTGTCGGAGATCGACCGCGTGTCGCGCCGCCTCGCCGAGCTGATCGAGCAGATTTCCGATGCCGCGTCCCGCGAAGCCGATTCGGCCAACGAGGTGGCCGGCAACATCCAGCACATCTTTGCCGTGACCGAGCAGACCGGCGAAGGCACGCGTTCCACGGCCCAGCAGGTGCGTGAACTCTCGGCCATGGCCGAGGAGCTGCGCCAGTCGGTGGCCCGATTCAAGATCGCCTGACCTCGGTCAGCGCCCGCGTCAACCCACGGGAACAACATGCTCGACTCCGCCATCGACACCGACAGCCTGCCAGCGGACGCGCCGGTCGCCGACCTCGGCCCCCTGGCCTGGGTTTTCGAGGAACTGCGCAAATCGCTCGACGGTGCCAACAAGGCCATCAAGCGCTTCGTGCGCGAAACCGAACTGTCGCGCAACAACGACCTGGAGGCGGTGGACCCCGGCTCCCTGCGGCTGGCGCGCCAGCAACTGCACCAGGCCGTGGGCGCGCTGGAGATGGTGGGGCTGACCTCGCCGGCCCAGGTCCTGCGTGCCATGGAAGCGGCCGTGCAGCGCTTCGTGCAGCGACCGAACACCTGCACCGAAGAAGCCGCGGGCAAGGTGGAGCGGGCCAGCTTCGCGCTGATCGAATACCTGGAGGCGGTGCTCAACAACAAGCCGATCCAGCCGGTGGCGCTGTTCGCCCAGTACCGCGAGGTGCAGGAGCTGGCGGCGGCCGAGCGCGTGCACCCGGCCGACCTGTGGCCCTTCGAGCACCGGGGCAAGGAAGTCGGCGCGCCGGCCGGCGTCACGCCGCTCGAGTCCAGCGCGGCCGTGCGCTCGCTGTTCGACCGCCTGGTGCTGCTGGTCGTCAAGACCCAAAGCGTGGCCGCTGCCCAGCAGCTGGCCAAGCTCAGCGGCGGTCTGTCTGCCGGCGCGGCCGACGCCCGCGCGCGCACGTTCTGGCGCGTGGCGGCTGCCTACTTCGAGGCGGTGGCCAACCACCTGCTGCCGCCCGACGTCTACGTCAAGCGCGCGACCTCGCGCATCCTGCTGCAGTTCGTCAACCTCAGCCAGGGCAAGGCCCAGGTGTCGGAGACCCTGCTGCACGACCTGCTGTTCTTCTGTGCCCAGCCGGCGTCCGTCTCCGCCACCGCCACGCCCCACCTGGCGGCGGTGCGCGAGGCCTTCGGCCTGGGCGAGTTGCCGCCGGTGGACTACCACCAGGCCACGCTGGGCCGCTACGACCCGGCGGTGCTCGCGCAGGCCCGCAAGCGCATCCACACGGCCAAGGAAGTCTGGTCTCTGTACTCCGGCGGCGACAACAGCCGCGCGCGGCAGGTCGCCGACCAGTTCAGCCTGATCGGCGATTCGCTGCTCAAGCTGCACCCGGCCAGCACCGTGCTGGCCCAGGCCCTGGTGAAAGCCGCCGACCAGGCGGTGCAGGAAGCCGGGAATGTGCGCCCCGAACTGGCGATGGAAGTCGCCACCACCACGCTGTACCTGGAAGCGGCCTTTGAAGATTTCGATCCCGGTGCACCCGAGCTGACCGAGCGCATGCAGGCCCTGGCCGAACGCCTGGAAGGCGTGCTCGCCGGGCGGCCCGCGCAGCCGCTGGACGTCTGGATGGAGCAGCTGTACCGGCGCGTGAGCGACCGCCAGACCATGGGCAGCGTGGTCGGCGAACTCAAGGCCTCGCTGGGCGAGGCGGAAAAATCACTCGACCAGTTCTTCCGCAACCCGCAGGAGAAGGCTGGTCTGCACGTGGCGGTGTCCCAACTGGGGCAGATGCGCGGCGTGCTTTCCGTGCTGGGGCTGGAGCAGGCCGTGCTCACCGTGGCCCGCATGCGCAACGCGGTGGACCAGATCCTCGACACCGAAGTGGACGAGGCCCTGGCGCGCGAGGCCGGCACCTTCCAGCAGCTGGGCAACAACCTCAGCGCGATGAGTTTCCTGGTCGACATGCTCAACTACCAGCCCACGCTGGCCAAGAAGCTCTTCGTGTTCGACGAGGAGAAAGGCGAGCTGCTGCCCCTGATGGGCCGCACGGTGGGCACCGGCAGCGCGCACCAGCCGGCCCAGGAAGAGGCGCAAGCCATCAGCGACGGCGTGCAGCGCGTGGTCGACAGCGTGCAGGGTGGCCTGAGCCTGGTCGATCTGAGCGAGCAACTCGATTCGCTGGCGGACCAGGCCTCGCTGGCCGAGCAATCGGGCGTGGCGCGCGCCGCGCGCGAAGCGGCCGAGGCGGTGGTCAAGGACGATGCCGCCGCCGGCGCGCAGGCCCTGGTGGGTCTGTCCGCGTCGTCCCTTCCCGCGCACGAGCCGGAGCCGCCGGCACCGCCGGAGGCCGACAACGACGAAGACGACCTGCTCGACATCTTCCTGGAAGAGGCCCGCGAGGTGGTGGCCAACGGCCTGGAAGCCGTGTCGCACCTGCAGGTGCAGCCCAGCGATCTGGAGCACCTCACCACCCTGCGCCGGGCGTTCCACACGCTCAAGGGCAGTTCGCGCATGGTCGGCCTGGACGAGTTCGGCGAAGCGGCCTGGGCCATGGAGCAATTGCTCAACACCGTGCTGGCCGAACAGCGGCCTGCCAGCCCGCCCCTGCTCACGCTGGCGGGCGAGGCCATGACGGAATTCGGGCGCTGGGTGGACGACATCTCGGCGCGCCGCGCCGTGCCCTGGCGTTCGTTGCCCTTCCGCGCCAGTGCCGAGGCGCTGCGCGACCAGGGGCAGTACCTGCCGCTGGCGTCGCCGGACGTGGAGGCGACCGTGTCCGCACCCGTGCCGCTGGAAGCGGCCGTGTACGAACCGCCGCCGACCGAGGAAGCGCCCGTGGCGGATGCCGTGGCCGCGCCTTCGTTCGACCTCGATCTGGATGCCGTGGCCGCGGCTGCGGCTGCGGCTGCGGCGGTGCCGGTCGAGCCCGTGCCGGACTTCCCGGTGGTGGATGCACCGGTCGAGCTCCCGGCGGCGGAGCTGTCCCCGGACGCCGAACCGCTGCTGGCCGACATCGATTTCGGCAGCCTGGCGGCGTTGTCGTCGACCGCGCAGACCGAGCCGGCCGAGACGACGGCCGAGCCCGAGGTCGTGGCTGAGCCGGTGGCCGAATTCATCGAGGCCACCCCTGAAGTGATCCCCGAGGTGGTGCCCGAAGAGGACAGCGTGGCCCTGGAGGTCGTGCAGTCGGTCGAGCCGGTCGTGTTGCCCGAGCCCGAGGCGATTCCCGACGAACAGACCAAGGTCATCGGTCCGCTGCGCATCGGCCTCAAGCTGTACAACGTCTACCTCAACGAGGCGGACGAATGGTCCCGCCGCCTCAACACCGTGCTGACCGAGTGGGCGCTGGAGCGCCACGAACCGGTGCCCGAACAGGCCGAGGCGCTGGCGCATTCGCTGGCCGGCAGTTCGGCCACGGTGGGCTTCGATTCGCTGTCCGACATCGCGCGCGCCCTGGAGCACGCGATCGGCTCGGTGGCTTCTCACCAGCACGCTGGGCACGCGGCGACCGCCGGCCAGGCCCAGCTGTTCGTCGAGGCCTCGGACGACATCCGCCGCCTGCTGCACCAGTTCGCCGCCGGCTTCCTCAAGGAGCCCAACGCCGAGCTGATGGAGGCGCTGTACCGCGTGGTGCACGACCCGCAGCCCGAGTTCGTGCCGGCCGAGCCCGAGCCCGAACCCGTCTTCGAGCCGCCTGCCGAGGCAGCGGTGGCCCAGGACGACAGCGCGCCGGTGCTGGCCCTGACCGGTTTCGAGGTGCCCGACCGGGCCGAACACGTCACCGCCTTCACCGCACCGCACGCCGACATCCGCCGCGCGCACGAGGCGGTGCAGGACATCGACGACGACATCGACGTGACCGACACCGTCGACGTCGACCTGTTCCCGATCTTTGCCGAAGAAGCCCAGGAACTCATTCCCCAGCTCGATGGCGCCCTGCGCCAGTGGGTGGCGCGCCCCGACAACGGCAGCGCGCGCGCCGAGGTGCTGCGCAACCTGCACACGCTCAAGGGCAGCGCGCGCCTGGCCGGCGCCCTGCGCCTGGGCGAGATGGCGCACCGCATGGAAACCGCCGCCGAGCGGCTGGGCTCCGATCTTCAGCGGGGCGCCGACCTCGAAGCCCTGCAGACCGCCTTCGACGCCATCAGCGCGCGCTTCGAGCAGTTGCGCAACGCCGACGCCCAGATCATCGACATCGTGCCGCCGGTGCCCGAGTCCGTGCCCGCCCGGCCGGTGCCGGCCGCCGCCGCGCCGGAGGCAGCCGATGCCGCTGCCACCGCCACGCAAGGGGGCCTGTCCGGCATCCCGCTGCCGCAGGCGCCGGCCGTGCTGCAGGCCCGTGCCGGTGCCGCCGTGCGCGTGCGCCCCGAGCTGCTGGACCGACTGGTCAACCAGACCGGCGAGGTGATGATCACGCGCTCGCGCATGGAGTCCGAGCTGGTGACCCTGCGCGGCTCGCTCAAGGACCTCACAGGCAACCTGGACCGCTTGCGCGGCCAGCTGCGCGACATCGAGCTGCAGGCCGAGACCCAGATGCAGTCGCGGCTGGCCCAGGCGCGCGACGCCGACCAGTCGTTCGACCCGCTGGAATTCGACCGCTTCACCCGCGTGCAGGAACTCACCCGCATGATGGCCGAGTCGGTCAACGACGTGGCCACCGTGCAGCGCAACCTGCAGCGCGCGGTGGAAGCCACCGAAGACAGCCTGGTCGCGCAGGCGCGCCAGACGCGCGAGCTGCAGCGCGACCTGCTGCGCACGCGCATGGTGGAATTCGAGGGCATCTCCGAGCGCCTGTACCGCGTGGTGCGCCAGGCCTCCAAGGAAACCGGCAAGCAGGTGCGGCTGGACATCACTGGCGGCAACATCGAAATGGACCGGGGCGTGCTCGACCGCATGACCGCCGCCTTCGAGCACCTGCTGCGCAACAGCGTGGCCCACGGCATCGAGGTGCCCGAGCGGCGCCAGCAGGCCGGCAAGCCGGCCGAAGGCCAGATCGAAATCGTGCTGGGCCATGAACTCAACGACGTGTCGCTGGTGTTCACCGACGACGGCGCCGGACTCGACCTCGTGCGGCTGCGCGAAAAGGGCCAGGCGCAGGGCTTGATCCCGCCGGGCACGCAGCTCAGCGACGAAGAAGCCGCCCAGCTCGTCTTCGAGCCGGGCATCAGCACGGCGCGCGAAGTGTCCGAACTGGCCGGCCGCGGCATCGGCATGGACGTGGTGCGCAACGACGTGGTCGCCCTGGGTGGCCGCATCGAAACCGCCACGCAGGCCGGGCAGGGCACCAGCTTCAAGCTGGTGCTGCCGCTGACCACCGCCGTCACCCAGGTGGTGATGCTGCGCGCGGGCGGGCTCACCGTGGGTGTGCCGTCCAACCTGGTCGAGGTGGTGCGCCGCCTGGGCAACGAGGACCTCGCCAAGGCCTACGCCAGCGGCCACCTCAACGTGGCGGGCGAGGACGTGCCGTTCTACTGGTCCGGTGCGCTGCTGCAGTCCTCGCCGCGATCGACCGAGGTGCACGGCCGCACGCAGCCGGTGGTGATCTTCCGAAGCGCGGCGCAGCGCGTGGCCCTGCACGTGGACGAAGTGCTGGGCAACCAGGAAGTCGTGGTCAAGAACCTGGGTTCGCAGCTCTCGCGCCTGCCGGGTCTGGCGGGCATGTCGGTGCTGGCCTCGGGCGCGGTCGCGCTGATCTACAACCCGGTGGCCCTGTCCACCGTGTACGGCGCCCAGGTGGCCGAGTGGGTGGCGAACCAGCGCAGCGCGGCGCCGCAGGCCGCGTCGTCGGGCGATGCGCTGGCGCAGAGCGCCGCGGAAGTGAACACGGTGCCTCTGGTGCTGGTGGTGGACGACTCCATCACCGTGCGCCGCGTGACGCAGCGCCTGCTGCAGCGCGAGGGCTACCGCGTGACGCTGGCGGCCGACGGCCTGCAGGCGCTGGAGAAGCTGCAGGCCGAACGCCCGACCGTGGTGCTGTCCGACATCGAGATGCCGCGCATGGACGGGTTCGACCTGGTGCGCAACATCCGCAGCGACGTGCGCCTGTCCGACCTGCCGGTGATCATGATCACCTCGCGCATCGCGGAGAAACACCGCGAGCACGCGCGCGAACTCGGGGTGGACCACTACCTTGGCAAGCCGTACTCGGAAGACGAGCTGCTGGCCCTGATCGGCCACTACGCCAAGGCGGCGGCGGAAGCCTGATGCTCAGCGGGGCGTCTTGCCCGGCTGTTTGACGACGGCGTAGCGCAGCAGCGTGCGCTCGCGCGCCACCGCGTGGTCCACGATCGGTGGCGGGTAGCCCTCGCCCAGCACCAGCCCGGCGGCCGCCAGCTCGATCTCGTTGGCCTTCCAGGGCGCGTGGATCGCCGCGTCCGGCAGGCCGGCGAGCTGCGGCAGGTAGCGCCGGATGAACTTGCCGTGCGGGTCGAACTTCTCGCTCTGCGTCACCGGGTTGAAGATGCGGAACCAGGGCTGGGCGTCGCAGCCGCTGGAGCTGGCCCACTGCCAGCCGCCGTTGTTGGCCGCGAGGTCGAAGTCGATCAGATGGTCGGCAAAGTAGCGCTCGCCCCATTGCCAGTGCAGCCCCAAGTCCTTCACCAGGAAACTGGCCACCACCATGCGCAGCCGGTTGTGCATGTAGCCGGTCTGGTTGATCTGGGCCATGGCCGCATCGACCAGCGGGTAGCCGGTGCGACCCTCGCACCAGGCTGCGAATTGCTCCCTGGCGTGTTTGCCATGCTCGAACTTGATGGCGTCGTACTCGGGCTTGAAGGCCTTGTCCACCACGTGCGGGAAGTTGGCCAGCACCTGGTGGTAGAAGTCGCGCCAGACCAGCTCGGACAGCCAGGTGCTCGCGCCCGCCATGCCCTGCAGGTGCATCTGGTAGGCCACCGAGGCGAGGTGGCGGATCGAGATGGTGCCGAAGCGCAGGTGGGCGCTCAGGTAGCTCGGTCCCTTCACGGCGGGGAAGTTGCGCGCGCCCTCGTAGCGGTCGATGCGGTCGACGAAATCCTCGAACAGCGCGTGCGCCCCGCTGGCGCCGGGGGGCAGGGCCAGTTGCGCGAGGTTGGTGGGTTCAAAACCGATGTCCGACAGGCTGGGAACGGGCGCGGCGTGTTCGGGCGGCACGCCGGCCAGCGTGCCCGCGTACCGGGCCACCGGGTAGGCCTTGAGGTGAAAGGGCGTGAGCGCCTTGAGCCAGGCGTTCTTGTAGGGCGTGAACACGCCGAAGGCGTGGCCAGCCTGCGTGAGCACCTCGCGCCGCTCGAAGATCACGTGGTCCTTGTGGCTGTGCAGCAGGATGCCGGCGTGCGCGAGGTCGCCGAACACGCGGGCGTCGCGCTCCAGGGCGGCGGGCTCGTCGTCGTGGTTGGCGAACACCGCCTGCACGCCCAGCTGCTGGGCCAGCGCAGGAATCGCCCGCGCGGCCGGCGCATGCCGCACGATCAGGCCCACTCCCTCCACACCGTGCTCGCGCCCCAGCGCGCGCAGCCGTTCGTCGAGCTCCACCAGCGATTCGCGGATGAACTCCACTCGCCGGTCGGCGCGCAGGCCGCGTCCCTGCAGGTCGTCCAGGATGTCGGTGTCGAACACGAACACGCACCAGACCCGGCGGCACACCTTGAGCGCGTGGTACAGCGCGGCGTTGTCCTCGGCGCGCAGGTCACGGCGGAACCACATCAGACCTTTGTCGTAGCTGTTCATGGGCCAGGGCGGGGGTTGCCCCTGCCGGGCAATGACCAGCAGAGTAGGCGGCTTAAAATCGCGCCATGTCTGCTGATTTTGCCCCCATCAACCTGACCAATCATTTTCTGATTGCGATGCCCGGCCTCAGCGACGAGCTTTTTGGCCGCAGCGTGGTGTTCATGTGCGAGCACAGCGAGCGCGGCGCCCTGGGCCTGGTGATCAACAAACCCAGCGACATCCTGCTGTCGCGCCTGTTCGAGAAGGTCGACCTGCCCATGGGCCGCGACGACCTGGCCACCTTGCCCGTGTTCCAGGGCGGCCCGGTGCAGACCGAGCGCGGCTTCGTGCTGCACGAGGCGGTCTCGGGCGAGGGCGAGTCGGTGTATGCCTCCACCCTGTCCATTCCGGGTGGCCTGGAGATGACCACCTCCAAGGACGTGCTCGAGGCCATGGCCTCCGGTGCCGGCCCGCGACGCGTGTTCGTCTCGCTGGGCTACGCCTCCTGGGGTCAGGGCCAGCTCGAATCGGAAATCACCGAGAACAGCTGGCTCACGGTGGAAGCCGACCCCAACCTGATCTTCGACGCGCCGGTGGCCGAGCGCTACGAGCGCGCCATGGCCCTGCTGGGCCTGCAGCCCTGGATGTTGTCGCCTGACGCAGGTCACGCATGACCGTGAACGCACCGGCGCCCACGACCATTGAAGTCCCGGCGCATTGCCAGGTGTTTCTGGCGTTCGACTTCGGCCTCAAGCGCACCGGCGTGGCCACGGGCAACCGCCTCACGCGCAGCGCCACGCCGCAGCCCACCATCGCCGCCGAAGGCGACGCGCGTTTCGCGCAGATCGCGCAGCGCCTGAAGGAATGGCAGCCCGACGCCCTGGTGGTGGGTGTGCCCTACCACCCCGACGGCGCCCCGCACGAGAACACCGCGCGCGCGCTCAAGTTCGCGCGCCAGCTGCGCGGGCGCCACGGCCTGCCGGTGTTCGAGGTGGATGAGCGCTACAGCACCACCGAGGCCCACAGCCTGGGGGCCAAAGACGCCGATGCCGCATCGGCCTGCATCATCCTGGAACAGTTTTTGAGGAGCCTGCCTTGACGTCGTTGTCTTCCCACCTGCCCGATGCCGAGGCGCTCTACGCGGAGCTCGCGCGCGCGGTGAAACAGCTGTTGGTCGCATCGCCCGCCCCGGTGGTGCTGGTCGGCATCACCTCCGGCGGCGCCTGGCTGGCCGAGCGCCTGCAGGCCGACCTGGGCCTGAGCGGGCCGGCGGGCGTGATCTCGTCGAGCATGCACCGCGACGACTTCGCGCAGCGCGGCCTGGCCTCCAGCGCCCAGACCGTGCTGCCCTTCGAGGTGAACGGCGCGCACGTGCTGCTCATCGACGACGTGCTCTACACCGGCCGCACGCTGCGCGCCGTGATCAACGAACTCTTCGACTACGGCCGCCCGGCCAGCGTGCGCCTGGCGGTGCTGGTGGACCGGGGCGGGCGCGAACTGCCGATCGAGGCCAACCTGTGCGCCGCGCGCGTGGACGTGCCGGCGGGCCGCTCACTCGAACTCGCGCGCGATGCCGACAGCGGCCGCCTGAGCTTCGTGCTGGAAACCAAGGAAGCCTGACCGTGCAACGCAAGAACCCCCAGCTCAACAAGAACGGTGAACTGATTCACCTGCTCTCCACCGAGGGCCTGTCGCGCGACATCCTCACGCAGATCCTGGACACCGCCGCCAACTTCACGAGCGTGAGCAACCGCGAGGTCAAGAAGGTGCCGCTGCTGCGCGGCAAGAGCGTGTTCAACCTGTTCTTCGAGAACAGCACGCGCACGCGCACCACGTTCGAGATCGCGGCCACGCGCCTCTCCGCCGACGTGATCAACCTCGACATCGCGCGCAGCTCCACCGCCAAGGGCGAGTCGCTGCTCGACACCATCGCCAACCTCAGCGCGATGGCGGCCGACATCTTCGTCGTGCGCCACAGCGAGTCGGGCGCGCCCTACCTGATCTCGCAGCACGTGGCGCCGCACGTGCACGTGGTCAACGCGGGCGACGGGCGCCATGCCCACCCCACGCAGGGGCTGCTCGACATGTACACCATCCGCCACTACAAGAAGGACTTCACCCAGCTCTCGGTGGCCATCGTGGGTGACGTGCTGCACTCGCGCGTGGCGCGCTCGGACATCCACGCGCTCACCACGCTGGGCTGCCCCGACGTGCGCGTGGTCGGCCCGCGCACGCTGGTGCCCAGCGACCTCTCGCACATGGGCGTGCGCGTGTGCCACACGCTGGAAGAGGGCATCAAGGACTGCGACGTGGTGATCACGCTGCGGCTGCAGAACGAGCGCATGAGCGGCGCCCTGCTGCCGTCGAGCCAGGAGTACTTCAAGAGCTTCGGGCTCACGCCCGAGCGCCTGCGCTGGGCCAAGGACGACGCGATCGTGATGCACCCGGGCCCGATCAACCGCGGCGTGGAAATCGATTCGGCCGTGGTGGACGGCCCGCAGAGCGTGATCCTGCCGCAGGTCACTTACGGCATCGCGGTGCGCATGGCGGTCATGGGCATCGTTGCAGGGAACGAGGCATAACGAGATGAAAATCCTGATTCAGAACGGCCGGGTGATGGACCCCGCCAGTGGCCGCGACGAGATCGCCGATGTGGCGATCGCCGCCGGCCGCGTCATCGCCATCGGCAACGTGGCGCCCGACTTTCACGCCAACCGCACCCTCGACGCCCGCGGCTGCGTGGTCGCGCCCGGCCTGGTGGACCTCGCGGTGCGCCTGCGCGAACCGGGCCAGGAACACGCCGGCATGCTGGAAAGTGAAATGGCCGCCGCCGTGGCCGGCGGGGTGACCTCGCTGGTCTGCCCGCCCGACACCGACCCGGTGCTCGACGAGCCCGGCCTGGTGGACATGCTCAAGTTCCGCGCCGAGAAGCTGCACCTGGCGCGCGTGTTCCCGCTGGGTGCGCTCACGCGCGGCCTGCAGGGCGAGGTGCTCACGGAAATGGCCGAACTCACCGAGTCCGGTTGCATCGGCTTCGGCCAGGCCGAGGTGCCCATCGTCAACGTGCAGGTGCTGCAGCGCGCGCTGCAGTACGCCGCCACCTTCGGCTACACCGTCTGGCTGCGCCCGCAGGACTTCTGGCTCGGCAAGGGCGTGGCTGCCAGCGGCCCGCTGGCCACGCGCCTGGGCCTGGCCGGCATTCCCGCGGCGGCCGAAACCATCGCGCTGCACACGCTGTTCGAGCTGATGCGCAGCGCCAAGGGCAGTGGCCAGGGCGCGCGCGTCCACCTCTGCCGCATCAGCAGCGCGGCCGGTCTGGCGCTGGTGCGCCAGGCCAAGGCAGAGGGCCTGCCCGTCACCTGCGACGTGAGCGTGCACAACCTGCACCTCACCGACGTGGACATCGGCTTCTACGACAGCCGCCT
Source organism: Hydrogenophaga sp. GW456-12-10-14-TSB4 (assembly GCF_059424305.1). Classification (NCBI taxonomy): domain Bacteria; kingdom Pseudomonadati; phylum Pseudomonadota; class Betaproteobacteria; order Burkholderiales; family Comamonadaceae; genus Hydrogenophaga; species Hydrogenophaga sp. GW456-12-10-14-TSB4. Next base: position 45,124 of record NZ_JBWKZH010000043.1, read on the forward strand.
GCGCCTGCAGCCGCCGGTGCGCCAGCAGCGCGACCGCGACGCGCTGCGCGCCGGCCTGGCCGACGGCACCGTCGATGCGCTGGTGTCCGACCACAACCCGGTGGACAGCGACGCCAAGACGCTGCCGTTTGCCGAGGCCGAGCCGGGCGCCACGGCGGTGGAGCTGCTGCTGGGCCTGGCCTGCACGTGGGCGCAGCAGGACGGCCTGGGCCTGATGCAGGCGCTGGGCGTGCTCACCGTCGGCCCGCAGTCGGTGCTGGGCGCGAGCCTGGGCACGCTGCAGGCCAGCGTGGGCCGCATCGCCGTCGGCGGTGTCGCCGACCTGTGCATCTTCGACCCGAACAGCGCCTGGGCGGTGCGCCCCGAGGCGCTGCGCAGCCAGGGCAAACACACCCCCTTCGGTGGCCATGAGCTGCCGGTGCGCGTGCACGCCACGCTGGTGGGCGGGCAGATCGCCTACCAGCAGGCCGAGGCCGCGCACGCGTGAAACCCTTGCGCGCGCTCTGGCGTGCTCTGCGGGCCACGGCGCACGTGGTGCGCGGGCTGTGGACCATCCGCACCGAGTTCGGCCGCCTGACCCCGCCGCAGACCGAGCTGCTGGTGCGCGAGTGGACGCGCCGCATGCTGCTCATCATGGGCGTGGAGCTGGTGGTGGAGGGCACACCGCCCGAACACGGCCCGCTGCTGCAGGTGGCCAACCACATGTCGTGGCTGGACATCCTGGTGATGAACGCCGCGCGCCCGAGCCGCTTCGTTTCCAAGGCCGACGCCGAGCACTGGCCCCTGCTGGGCTCGCTCATCACCGGCGCGGGCACGCTCTACCTCGAACGCGGCAACCGCCGCGCGGCCATGCGCATGGTGCACCACATGGCCGAGCGGCTGGAGCTGGGGGATGTGCTGACGGTGTTCCCCGAGGGCACCACGGGTGACGGCCGGGCCCTGCTGCCGTTCCACGCCAACCTGCTGCAGGCGGCCATCGCGGCGCGTGCACCGGTGCTGCCCATCGCCCTGCGTTTCGTGCAGCGCGACACCGGCGAGCCGCACCCGGCGCCGGTGTTCGTGGGCGACACCACCCTGGTCGGTTCGATCTGGGCCACCCTCAATGCCGACGGCCTGCAGGCCGTGGTGCGCTACGGTGAACCGCAACGGGACCAGGGGCGCGACCGCCGCACCTGGGCCAACGACCTGCGGGCCGACATCGAGCGCCTGCGCACCCGCTAAGGAGAGACCCCATGGACCAGCCAGGCCGCGATCGGCGCATCGACTACATCGAGTTCAACGTGAGCGACATCGGGCGTTCCAAGGCCTTCTACGGGGCGGCGTTCGGCTGGAGCTTCACCGACTACGGGCCGGGCTACTGCGAGTTCAACGACGGCCGCATGACCGGCGGCTTCGCCACGGGCGAGCCCGTCCGTCCCGGTGGTGCCCTGGTCATCCTGTATGCGGACGACCTGGCCGACGCGCAGCAGCGCATCGAGGCGGCGGGTGGCCGGATCTCCAGGCCGGTGTTTGGATTTCCCGGCGGGCGCCGTTTCCACTTTCTGGACCCGGACGGGCACGAACTGGCCGTCTGGTCAGCGCCCTAACCCGCGTCCTGCGCTGGCGCCTTTTGCAATCGCCGGTACAGCATGCCGCGCGAGACGCCGAGCGCACGTGCGGCCTTGGCGATGTTGCCGCCGCACGCGGCCAGCGTGCTTTCGATCAGGCGCTGCTTGTGGTCCAGCAGGGTGGCCTGCGGTGTGCCTTCGTGAACGGCCTCGGCAGGGGCCGGCGTTTCGACGGCCGGTGGTGCCACCGCTTCGACGGCTTCGGGCGCGGGTTGCGACACGGCCACCGCGTGCTTGAAGTCGGCGCCGTCGCCGGTGGTGAGCGCGCCCGTCATCCACACGCCCAGGCCGTTGGGCAGGCGCAGGGTCTGTGCCTGGTGCTGGCGTGAGAGCGCCAGCAACCGCTCCAGCGCCACGCCGAACACTTCGTCCACCGTGTGCCGCTGATCCATGCGGCAACCGGTGAGGCGGCGGCCCGCGCCGTTGAGCCAGAGCACGCGCCCGCCGGCGTCGATGCCCGCGAGGGCCTCCATCGGCGTGCCCAGCATCGTGGGGCTGGCCTGGAAGTGCAGCACCAGGTGTTCGACCGATTGCAGCTGCAGCAGGCGGTTTTCGATGGTGGTGGCGTACATGCCCACCACCGACGCGGCGTCGAAGTGGAAGCGCCCGGCCTCGATCGACACGTCCAGCACGCCGGCGAGCTGGCCGTGGATGTCGCGGATCGGCGCGGCCGCGCAATGCAGGGTCTGCAGGCACTGGAAGAAATGCTCGGCGCCGGTGACGGTGCAGGCTTCGCCGGTGCGCACCACGATGCCGGGCGCGTTGGTGCCGACCTGGCCTTCGGTGAGGTTCACCCCCACGCGCGAGGCGGTCTTGAGCAGGGGATGCTCGCGGGCGGCGGGCAGTTGCGTGGCGTGGATGATCACACCCTGCGCGTCGGTCAGCAGCACGCGGCAGTCGGTGCCAGCCAGCGCGGCTTCCATGTGGTTGAGTTCGAGGTTGCCGGCCTGCAGCAGTTGCCGGTTGCGGTTCAGGCTGGCGTGGGCCCGGCTGCGCGTGACCTGCTCGAAGCTCACGAGATCGGTGGGCAACTGGTGCGCCGAGGTGCAGCGCAACCAGGACTGGATGACCGCCTCGCCCACCAGGCCGGACGGGCGGGTGCCCTCGTCGAAGAAGCGCTGGCGCGCCAGCGCGGTGCGCTGTTCGGTGGTCTGGAAAAAGAGCTGGCGCGGCGTGTTCGCCTGCCCGTTCACGGGGTGGGGCATGTTCTGGTCCTGCGGGGCGTCTCCTTTTCCAGTATCCCGTCCATCGGTTCGCGGCGGCATGCGGGTAAGCCCTGCCTGCCGTCGGTCGGATGTTCCACGCCGGAACACATCGGCTTCAGGGAAATCCCGAAGATGAATCGGCTCCCGGAGAGGCAGAAGATGGCAACGCTGGGCCGAGCACGGTCCGGCCCGGCAGCCCCACAAACAGGCCTGCGCGCCGCAGGCAGCACAAGGAGACACGATGAAACCGACACCACTTGTTTCAGTCAGGTGCCGCGCAGCCGCCTGCCTGCTCGCCGCGCTCACGCTCGGCGGTGCCGCGTTCGCGCAGCTGCCGGCGCCCATCAAAGGCTCGCAGGAGCACATCCGCGCGGCCGTGGGCAAGGTCAACGCCACCTTCATGAAAGCCAACGCCGGCAAGACGCCGGACTGGCCCAGCTACGGCCTGGACTACGCCGAGACGCGCCACTCCAAGCTCAACCAGATCAGCACCGCCAACGTGAAGGACCTGGGCCTGGTCTGGTCGTACAACCTCGAGTCCTCGCGCGGGGTGGAGTCCACGCCGCTGGTGGTCGACGGCATCATGTACGTCACCGCGTCCTGGAGCGTGGTGCATGCGGTGGACGTGCGCACCGGCAAGCGCCTGTGGACCTTCGACCCCAAGGTCTCGCGCGAAGCGGGCTACAAGGGCTGCTGCGACGTGGTCAACCGGGGCGTGGCGCTGCACGAGGGCAAGGTCTTCGTGGCCGCCTACGACGGCCGGCTGATCGCGATCGACGCGGCCACCGGTGAGCAGGTGTGGTCCAAGGACACCATCATCGACCGCAAGTTCAGCTACACCATCACCGGCGCGCCGCGCGTCTTCAAAGGCAAGGTGATCATCGGCAACGGCGGCGCGGAGTACGGCGTGCGCGGCTACATCACCGCCTACGACGCCAAGACCGGCGACCAGAAGTGGCGCTGGTTCACGGTGCCGGGCGACCCGAGCAAACCGTTCGAGGACGAGTCCATGGCCAAGGCCGCCAAGACCTGGGACCCGGCCGGCAAGTGGTGGGAAGCCGGCGGCGGCGGCACGGCCTGGGACACCATGACCTTCGACCCCGAGCTCAACCTGATGTACATCGGCACCGGCAACGGCTCGCCCTGGGCGCGCAGCAAGCGCAGCCCGGCCGGTGGCGACAACCTCTACCTGGCGTCCATCGTCGCGCTCAACCCCGACACCGGCAAGTACGTCTGGCACTACCAGGAAACCCCGGGCGACAACTGGGACTTCACCTCCACGCAGCCGATGATCCTGGCCGACATCAAGCTCGACAACAAGCCGCGCAAGGTGATCCTGCACGCGCCCAAGAACGGCTTCTTCTTCGTGATCGACCGCACCAACGGCAAGTTCATCTCGGCCAAGAACTTCGTCGACGTGAACTGGGCCACCGGCTACGACAAGAACGGCCGCCCGATCGAAACCCCGGCCGCGCGCACCGCCGACCGGCCGCGCGAGATCATCCCCAGCGCCTTCGGCGCGCGCAACTGGCACTCCATGTCGTACAACCCGGCCACCGGCCTGGTCTACATGCCGGTGCAGAGCGTGCCGCTCACGCTGATGGACAACAAGGACTGGAAGTTCAACGCCGACCGGCCCGGCGAGCCGCACGCCAACATGGGCTGGAACCTGGCCACCTTCGCCAACGTGGAACCGCCGACGAGCAAGCCCTTCGGTCGCCTCGTGGCCTGGGACCCGGTGCAGCAGAAGGCGCGCTGGACGCAGGAGCAGATTTCGCCGTGGAACGGTGGCACGCTCACCACCGCCGGCAACCTGGTGTTCCAGGGCACGGCTGACGGCCGCTTCATCGCCTACAACGCGACCAGCGGCGAGAAGCTGTGGGAAACGCCCACCGGCACCGGCGTGATCGCCGCGCCCTCGACCTACATGGTGGACGGCAAGCAGTACGTGTCGATCGCGGTCGGCTGGGGCGGTGTCTACGGCCTGGCGCAGCGCGCCACCGACCGCCAGGGCCCGGGCACGGTCTACACCTTCGCCGTGGGCGGCAAGGCGCAACCGCCGGCCTTCGTGAACTACCAGCTCGGCAAGCTCGTGGCCGGCGTGAAGTACGACCCGGCCCACGTGCCGGCCGGCACCGCGCTGTACGTGAGCAACTGCGTGTTCTGCCATGGCGTGCCCGGTGTGGACCGAGGCGGCAACATCCCCAATCTGGGCTACATGGATTCGGCCTTCATCGAGAATCTCGACAAGTTCGTGTTCGCCGGCCCCGCCATGGCGCGCGGCATGCCGGACTTCACCGGGAAACTCAGCCAAGACGATGTCCAGAAAATCAAGGCGTTCATTCAAGGCACGGCCGATGCCATTCGGCCGAAAAACTAGCGGCCTTCTTCTCGGGGCGGTTGCCAGCTTGCTGGCGCCGCCCGCGCTGGCCCAGTCGGACCGTGACACCGCTGGCGCGCTCGCGCCGGTGGTGATCACCGGCAGCAGGATCTGGCAGGAGCGTTGGCTCGCGGCAGGTTCGGTCGAGGTGGTGGACGGCGAGGAACTGCGCGCGGGCCAATTGCAGATCAACCTGTCCGAGGGCCTGGGCCGCGTGCCCGGCCTGGTGGTGCGCAACCGGCAGAACTACGCGCAGGACCTGCAGATTTCCCTGCGCGGCTATGGCGCACGCGCACCGTTCGGGGTGCGCGGCGTGCGCCTGTATGTGGACGGCATCCCGGCCAGCGCGCCCGACGGGCAGGGCCAGGCGGCCAACTTCCCGATCGGCAGCGCCGACCGCATCGAAGTCATCCGCGGTCCGTTCTCGGCGCTGTACGGCGCCTCGGCCGGCGGCGTGATCGCGCTCTACACGCTGGACGGCCAGCGCCCCACCGAGTGGCGCACCGGTGTGGCGGCCGGCGCCAACGGCCTGTGGCGCTTCTCCACCCAGCTCAGCGGGCAGACCGGCAGCGCCGAACAGCCGGGCTGGTCGTACACGCTGGACGCGGGCAAGTTCGCCACCGACGGCGAGCGCCCGCAATCGGCCGCCTCGCGCAGCAGCGGCAACCTCAAGCTCAGCCGCGCCCACGAGGGCGGGCGCACGGTGCTCGTGCTCAACCGCCAGAGCAGCCAGGCGCTGGACCCGCTGGGCCTCACGCGCGCCGAGTTCGACGCCGACCCCGGCCAGACCACCGCGGCGGCCACGCAGTTTCGCACGCGCAAGAGCGTGTCGCAGACGCAGGCGGGGCTGGCCTGGGAGCAGGCGCTGGGGCAGGGCCACCGCATCGAACTCATGGGCTACGGCGGTCAGCGCGCGGTGCGGCAGTTCCAGGCCATTCCCACCGGTGCGCAGACGCCGGCCGGCAGCGCGGGCGGCGTGATCGATCTGGACCGCGACTACTGGGGCTGGAACGCGCGCTGGCGGCTGGACCGCAGCTACGACAGCGGCCGGCTCACCGTGGCGGCAGGTCTGGCGGGCGACCGGCAGACCGAGGACCGTTTGGGGTACGAGAACTTCATCGGCCCCGCGCTGGGGGTGCAGGGCCGGCTGCGCCGCGACGAGACCAACCGCGCCAGCACGCTGGACCCGTATGTCCAGGCCGAGTGGCGCACGCCGGCCACCACCCTCATGGCCGGGCTGCGGCATTCGCGGGTGCGTTTCAACTCGGCCGACCGCTACATCGTGGCGGGCAACCCGGACGACAGCGGGGCGGTGGCGTTCGACGGCTGGAGCCCGGTGCTGGGCGTGCGCCGCGAGATCACGCCGCAGTTGCAGGCGTTTGCGAGCGTGGGGCGGGGTTTCGAGACGCCCACGCTCAATGAGGTGGCGTACCGCGCCTCGGGCCTGACCGGGCTCAACCCGTCGCTGAACGCCTCGCGCAGCCTGAGCGCGGAGACGGGCTTGCGGGGGCGCCAGTCCTGGGGCACCTGGAGCGCCACGCTGTTCGAGACGCGCACGAAGGACGAGATCGTGGTGCTGTCGAACACGGGCGGGCGGTCCACGTTCCAGAACGCGGGGCGCACGCGCCGCCATGGTTTGGAGCTCGCGGGTGTGATGCAGTGGGGGCAGGTCACGGTGACGCCGGCCTACACCTGGATGGATGCGCGGTACCGCGACGGTTTCCTGACCTGTGTGGCCACGCCATGTGCGGCGCCGAACGTGCCGGTGGCGGCGGGCAACCGCCTGCCGGGGCTGGCGAAGCAGCAGGCCTACCTGCAGGTGGCGTGGGAGCCGGGCTGGGCCAACAGTGTGTTCACGCTGGAGGCCTTGCACACCGGGCGCATGGCGGTGAACGACCGCAACACGGATTTCACGTCCGCGAGCACGGTGTTCAACCTGGGGGTGCGGTTCGAGCAGCAGCGGGGCGACTGGACCTGGCGCGAGTTCGTGCGCGTCGACAACGTGGCCGACCGGGCTTATGCGGGGTCGGTGATCGTCAACGAGGGGAACAACCGGTTCTTCGAGCCTGGGGCTGGTCGGTCGCTGTACGTCGGGGTGGAGTTGGTGCGGCGGTTCCCTTGATTTTTGGGGCGTTTCCGGCGGGAACCTCGCGTCAGGCCAGTGGCGGTGCCCGCAGGCCTCCGGCCTCTCGCGGGCGCCTGCCCAGGCAGGCCCATATCACCTCGTCAACACCATCCCTGCACTCAGCCTCTGTGGCCACCGCGAATAGGGCCTGCGCCTGCGGGCACCGCCACTGTCCTGCGAACAAGCGCTGGCGTGCCAAGGGTGGTGCTGGCGACCAAGGTGGCCGGGCCGGCGC
>NZ_JBWKZH010000044.1:0-51076 GCF_059424305.1 Hydrogenophaga sp. GW456-12-10-14-TSB4
GCCTCCCAGGCCTGCCCCACCACCCTGTGGGACGTCTTCGGTGAGCTGGGCCACCCGGTGCGCGCCACCATCAGCGACATGGGCCCGCTGCTGCTCGCGCGCATGCTCAACCTCAACGACACCCAGGCCGGCGTGCTCAACCTGGTGTTCAAGATCGCCGACGACAACGGCCTGCTGCTGCTCGACATGAAAGACCTGCGGGCCATGCTGCAGCACATCGGCGACAACGCCAAGCAGTTCACCACCGAGTACGGCAACATCAGCGCCGCCAGCATCGGGGCCATCCAGCGCGGACTGATGCAGGTGGAGCAGCAAGGCGGCGACAAGTTCTTCGGCGAGCCCATGCTCGACATCAGCGACTTCATGCAGACGGTGGACGGCAAGGGCGTGATCAACGTGCTGGCGGCCGACAAGCTCATGAACGCGCCGCGCCTGTATGCCACCTTCCTCCTGTGGATGCTGTCGGAGCTGTTCGAGACCCTGCCCGAAATCGGCGACCCGGACAAGCCCAAGCTGGTCTTCTTCTTCGACGAGGCCCACCTGCTGTTCAACGAGGCCCCCAAGGTCCTGATCGAGCGCATCGAGCTGGTGGTGCGGCTGGTGCGCTCCAAGGGCGTGGGCGTCTATTTCGTGACGCAGAACCCGCTGGACATCCCCGACAGCGTGCTCGGCCAGCTGGGCAACCGCGTGCAGCACGCGCTTCGCGCCTTCACGCCACGGGACCAGAAGGCCGTGAAATCCACCGCCCAGACCATGCGCCCCAAGGCCGGGCTGGACATCGAGGCCGCCATCACCGAACTGGCCGTGGGCGAGGCCCTGGTCAGCCTGCTCGACCCCAAGGGCCGCCCGAGCGAAACCGAGCGCGTCTTCGTGGTGCCGCCGGGCAGCCAGCTGGGCCCCATCACCGACGCCCAGCGCCAGCAACTGCGGCAAAACTCGCTGGTGGCCGGCGTGTACGAAAAGGTGGTGGACCGGGAGAGCGCCTACGAGATGTTCGCCCAGCACGCGGGCCAGCGCGGCGCGGAAGAACCCGCCGATGCGCCCGCGAAGACGCCCCGCATTCCCGGCGCCGACAAGCAGCAGGCGCCGGCCGACAGCGGCGGCTTCGGCAACCTGGTCAACGAAGCGCTGTTCGGCCGCACCGGCCCGCGCGGCGGGCAGTACGACGGACTGGTGCAGACCATGGCCAAAACCGCCGCCCGCAGCGTGGCCAGCGGCCTGGGCCGACAGCTCGTGCGCGGCATGCTCGGTGGCCTGCTGGGCGGCAGCAGGAAGCGCTGACCCCGACGGGTTCACCCAAGAAAAAAGGCCCGGTCATCCCGGGCCTTTTTCATGTGGCGGCTGCAACGCTCAGCCGGCCGTGGCTTCTTCGGGCCGGGCCTTGCCTTCCTTCTTCGACAGGGGCTGGATGTCGAGCGCGACTTCGTGCGTTTCCTTGCCCGCCTCGTCCTGCTTGGTCTCGATGTCCACCGTCAGGCGCCCGCCTTCGGTCAGGCGACCGAACAGCAGCTCGTCGGCCAGGGCACGGCGGATCGTGTCCTGAATGAGGCGCTGCATCGGGCGCGCGCCCATCAGCGGGTCGAAGCCCTTCTTCGCCAGGTGCTTGCGCAGCCCGTCGGTGAACGTGACCTCGACCTTCTTCTCGGCGAGTTGCGTCTCCAGCTGGAGCAGGAACTTGTCGACCACGCGCATGATGATGTTTTCATCCAGCGCCTTGAAGCTGACCGTCGCATCCAGGCGGTTGCGGAACTCGGGCGTGAACAGGCGCTTGATGTCGGCCATCTCGTCGCCCGCTTCGCGCGGGTTGGTGAAGCCGATGGTCGCCTTGTTCATGGTCTCGGCGCCCGCGTTCGTCGTCATGATGATGATGACGTTGCGGAAGTCGGCCTTGCGTCCGTTGTTGTCGGTCAGGGTGCCGTGGTCCATCACCTGCAGCAGCACGTTGAAGATGTCCGGGTGCGCCTTCTCGATCTCGTCGAGCAGCAGCACGCAGTGCGGCTTCTTGGTGATCGCCTCGGTCAGCAGACCGCCCTGGTCGAAGCCCACGTAGCCGGGAGGCGCACCGATCAGGCGGCTCACGGCATGGCGCTCCATGTACTCCGACATGTCGAAGCGGATCAGGTCGATGCCCATGATGTAGGCCAGCTGCTTCGCGGCTTCGGTCTTGCCGACGCCGGTAGGGCCGCTGAACAGGAAGGCACCGATCGGCTTGTCCGCCTTGCCCAGGCCCGAGCGCGCCATCTTGACCGACGACGCCAGCACTTCCAGTGCCTTGTCCTGGCCGAACACCACGCTCTTGAGGTCGCGCTCCAGCGTCTGCAGCTTGCTGCGGTCGTCGTTGGACACGTTCGCCGGCGGGATGCGGGCGATCTTGGCCACGATTTCCTCGACCTCGGCCTTGCCGATGGTCTTCTTGCGCTTGGAGGGCGCCAGAATGCGCTGCGCCGCACCGGCCTCGTCGATCACGTCGATGGCCTTGTCGGGCAGGTGGCGGTCGTTGATGTACTTGGCCGACAGCTCGGCCGCCGCCTGCAGGGCCGCCACCGCGTACTTCACGCTGTGGTGCTCCTCGAAGCGGCTCTTGAGCCCCTTGAGGATCTCGATCGTTTCCGGCACGGTCGGTTCGACCACGTCCACCTTCTGGAAGCGGCGCGACAGGGCGGCGTCCTTCTCGAAGATGCCACGGTATTCGCTGAAAGTGGTCGCGCCGATGCACTTGAGCTGGCCGCTGGAAAGCGCCGGCTTGAGCAGGTTGGACGCGTCCAGCGTGCCGCCCGACGCGGCACCCGCGCCGATCAGCGTGTGGATCTCGTCGATGAACAGGATGGCGTTGGGCCGGTCCTTGAGCGACTTGAGCACACCCTTGAGGCGTTGCTCGAAATCACCGCGGTACTTGGTGCCCGCCAGCAGCGCGCCCATGTCGAGCGAGTACACGGCCGACTCGGCGAGGATCTCGGGCACGTCGCCCTGGGTGATGCGCCAGGCCAGGCCCTCGGCGATGGCGGTCTTGCCCACACCGGCTTCGCCCACCAGCAGCGGGTTGTTCTTGCGGCGGCGGCACAGGATCTGGATCACGCGCTCGACCTCGTACTCGCGGCCGATCAGCGGATCGATCTTGCCGTCCTTGGCCATCTGGTTCAGGTTCTGGGTGAACTGCTCCAGCGGCGAGGCTTTCTCGTTGCCCTTGGCTTCACTGGCTTCCTCGTTCTCGGCCGCGCTTTCGCCCGATTTGGTGGGCTCGGGCGGGTCGCTCTTGCGGATGCCGTGGGCGATGAAATTCACCACGTCCAGGCGCGTCACGCCTTGCTGGTGGAGGTAGTAGACGGCGTGCGAGTCCTTCTCGCCGAAGATGGCCACCAGCACGTTGGCGCCGGTGACTTCCTTCTTGCCGTTGCCGGTGGACTGCACGTGCATGATCGCGCGCTGGATGACGCGCTGGAAACCCAGCGTGGGCTGGGTATCCACCTCGTCGGTGCCGGCGACCTGCGGGGTGTTGTCCTTGATGAAATTCGTCAGGGATTTGCGAAGGTCGTCGATGTTGGCCGAGCAGGCGCGCAACACCTCGGCGGCGCTGGGGTTGTCCAGCAGCGCGAGCAGCAGGTGCTCCACCGTGATGAATTCGTGCCGCTGCTGCCGAGCCTCGACAAAGGCCATATGCAAGCTGACTTCAAGTTCCTGGGCAATCATGGGGCACGTCCTTTGGGCTGGGGTGATCGAAGAGGCAATCGTCTGGGTTCAAAAAGGGAAGACTGGGTCTCAGATGGGGTGGATTCGGATTTATTCAACCGGTTCACTCAGACATTGCAGCGGATGCCCTGCCGCCCGGGCGGCCTGAAGCACCTGATCCACTTTGGTGCTGGCGACATCGCGCGAATACACGCCGCAGATGCCTTTTCCTTCCAGATGGATCTTGAGCATGATCTGGGTGGCGGTTTCCCGGTCCTTGCTGAAAAACTCCTGGATGACGTGAACCACGAACTCCATCGGCGTGAAATCGTCGTTGAGCAACACCACCTGGAACATCTGAGGGGGCTGGGTGCGCTGCGCGCGCCGTTCCAGCACCACCGAGTCGTCTGCGCCCGTGCTGGGGGGAGAGACGACAGGGTTGGGTGGTTTCTTGGGGTTCTGGGTGGCCATGAAAATGATTCTAGCGGTGCGCATTGCACCGCCGCACCGTGCGGGAATACAACAGCGCTCCAGCGGCCCGAAACAGCGTTGCCATCGGGTCGACGCGGGGTGTGGCAACCAGCATCAGCCATGCCTCATTGTGAAGCGAAAGCCCGCGCGAAAACCACCGAGTTGGGCGGCATTCGTGAGCTTCTTCCCAGGCTTGGGCCTTCCCTATTTCTTGAGGCCCAGCCGCCGCGCCAGCTTGTGCAGGTTGCTGGGGTCCAGCGCCAGTTGCCGCGCGGCCGCCGCCCAGTTGTCCTGGTGCGCCGCCAGGGCCTGCCGGATCGCCTGGCGCTGGCAATCCTCGATGAGGTCGTTCATCGGCGCCGCCCTCGCGGGGAGCACCGCCACCGGCAAGGTCTCGCCGGGGGGCACCACGAGGGCATCGAGGTCCAGCATGTCCGCCTCCAACGTCACGATGTCCTTGCGGTCCGCTCCCCGGCTGACGGCCTTGAGCGCGGCCCGGCTGATCACGTGCTCGAGTTCGCGCACATTGCCAGGCCACCGGTAGCGGCGCAGCGCGTCCTCCGCCTGCACGGACAGCCGCAGGCTGCGCAGGCCCAGGCGCGCGCGGTTGAGCTCCAGGAAGCGCCCGGCCAGCAGCAGGACGTCGTTGCCGCGCTCGCGCAACGGCGGGATCGGGATGGGATAGACCGACAGCCGGTGGTACAGGTCGGCCCGGAAAGAGCCGTCGCGCACGTGGTCGCGCAGGCTCCGGTTGGTGGCCGCGATCACCCGCACGTTGACGCGCCGGGGCTGGTCCGCGCCCAGGCGCTGGATCTCGCCGTTCTGCAGCGTGCGCAGCAGTTTGGCCTGGATCGACAGGGGCAGCTCGCCGACCTCGTCCAGAAACAGGGTGCCGCCCTCTGCCGCCTCGAAACGGCCCGGCCGGTCGCTCACCGCACCGGAGAACGCGCCGCGCGCATGCCCGAACAGCTCGCTTTCGGCCAGCGACTCCGGCAAGGCCGCGCAGTTCACGTGGACCAGCGGCTTGGCAGCGCGCCGCGACAGCTGGTGCAACCGGTGCGCGAACAGTTCCTTGCCCACACCGGTCTCGCCCAGCAGCAGCACCGGCAATTCGGAATCGGCAACCACCTGGAGTTCGTGAAGCAGGTGCGCAATGGCGTCGCTCTGCCCCACCAGCTCGCTCTCCTCTCGTGGTGCCTGTGAACCGGCGGGCGACCCGCCCGTGGACAGGCGCAGCCCGCGAATCTCGGCTTCGAGCCGGGTCACGCGCACGGCGGCCTCGATCGCGCTGGCGAGTTCGGCAAGGTCGCGTTGTGCCTGGGCATTGAACGCCCCCACCTGCAAGGCGTCCAGCGTGATCACGCCCCAGCGCTCACCCTCCACGTCCAAGGCCATGCCCATGCAGTCGTGCACGGGCAGCGGCTCACCGGCGCGCTCGTCGATCAGACCGTCGTAGGGGTCGGGCAAGCTGCTGTCGTGGTGGAAGCGCGTCACGCCGCGCCGCTGCAGGATGGTCGCCAGCCGCGGGTGGTCCTTGACGAGGAAACGCCGCCCCAGCGCATCGCTCGTCAGGCCGTCCACCGCCACGGGCCGCAGGTGCTCGCCCTCCAGCTTGAGCAAGGCCACGGCGCCGCAACCGAAGTGCGCACGCAGGCTGCCCACCAGGCGCTGCAGGCGCACCGCCACCGGCAGATCGACCACCAGGTCGGTGAGCAACAGGAGATGGAAGGATGTGGTCATGGATACCGCACATGGTACATAAAACCACTTCACACACGGTAAAAAACACCACCCACAAAAAACATCGTTGATCCATAAAGAATTTTTCCTGGCACGCGGCTCGCATTCTGTTCAAGGCCAAACCGGCATGAACCACTTCGCAGGAGATCTCCATGGAACTGATCGACCAAACGCTGGGACAGCTCGCACGCCGCATTGCCGGCGCCACGCGCGTGTTCGACGACCACCACTTCGACTTCTGCTGCGGCGGCAACCAGTCGCTGCGGTCGGCCGCCCAGGCCGCGGGCGTGGAGGTGGCGCCCATCGTCGAGGCCTTGCGCGAGCTCGAAGGCCGCGCCGCCGCCGACGGCGCAAGCACCTGGGACGGCGCCTCCCCCACGGAACTCGTGGACCACATCCTGACGCGCTACCACGCGGTGCACCGCGAGCAGTTGCCCGAACTGATCCGCCTCGCGCGCAAGGTCGAGCAGGTGCACGGCGAGCGCGCCGACTGCCCGCGCGGCCTGGCGGACCACCTCTCGGCCATGGCGCAGGAGCTGGAAAGCCACATGCGCAAGGAAGAGGACGTGCTGTTTCCCATGATCGCCCGCGGGCATGGCGCGATGGCCGGTGCACCGATCACCGTGATGCGCATGGAGCACGACGAGCACGGGGCCGCCCTGCGCCGCCTGGAAGAGTTGACCGACCACCTCACCCCGCCGCGCGCGGCCTGCACCACCTGGCGCGCGCTCTACGCCGGCCTGCGCAGCTTCCGCGAAGACCTGATGGCGCACATCCACACCGAGAACAACATCCTGTTCGAGCGCTTCGCGCCGGCAGCCGTGCACTGACCCCGGAGGCACACATGGGCCCGTACAAGAAACTCTGGTTCACGCTGATCGGCGTGTTGATCGTCACCTTCTCGCTGCTGGGCTACTACGGCAGCGAGGTCTACCGGCAGGCGCCGCCCATCCCGGCGCAGGTCACCAGCGACAGCGGCCAGGTGCTGTTCGACCGCGAGGGCATCCTCGACGGCCAGACGGCCTGGCAGTCGGTGGGCGGCATGCAACTGGGCTCCATCTGGGGCCACGGCGCCTACCAGGCGCCCGACTGGACAGCCGACTGGCTGCACCGCGAGCTGACGGCCTGGCTCGAACTGGCCGCGCAGCAGACCCAGGGCAAGGCCTACGCCGCGCTGGACGGCCCGGCGCAGGCCGCGCTGCGCGAGCAGCTCAAGGCCGAGTACCGCCACAACCGCGTCGACGAGGCCCAGGTGCTCAAGCTCTCGGCGCGCCGCATTCAAGCCATCGCCCAGACCGCCGCCTACTACGACCAGTTGTTCTCGGATGCGCCTGCGCTCCAGACCAGCCGCGAGCACTTCGCGATGAAGGAAAACACGCTGCCCAGCGCCGAACGGCGCCAACAGTTGTCGCAGTTCTTTTTCTGGACCGCCTGGGCCGCCGCCACGGAGCGCCCCGGCCAGAAGGTGACCTACACCAACAACTGGCCGCACGAGCCCCTGATCGGCAACCAGCCGAGCGGAGAAAACATCGTCTGGTCCGTTGCCAGCATCGTCGTGCTGCTGGCGGGCGTGGGCTTTCTGGTGTGGGGCTGGTCGTTCCTGCGCCACCAGGACGACCCCCTGCCCGCCGCACCGGCGCGCGATCCCTTGACCACGTTCGCGCTCACGCCCTCGCAACGGGCGCTGGGCAAGTACCTGTTCCTGGTCGTGGCCTTGTTCGTGTTCCAGGTGTTCATCGGCGGGTTCACTGCGCACTACACGGTCGAAGGCCAGCAGTTCTACGGCATCGATGTCTCGCGCTGGTTTCCGTATGCGCTCACGCGCACCTGGCACATCCAGGCCGCGCTGTTCTGGATCGCCACCGGCTTTCTCGCCGCCGGCCTGTTCCTCGCGCCGCTGATCCATGGCGGACAGGACCCGAAGCACCAGAAGCTCGGTGTGGACGTGCTGTTCTGGGCGCTGGTCGCGGTGGTGGTCGGCTCCTTTGCCGGCAACTACCTGGCGATCGCCCAGGTGATGCCGCCCGAGTGGAACTTCTGGCTCGGCCACCAGGGTTATGAGTACGTGGACCTGGGACGCCTGTGGCAGATCGGCAAGTACGTCGGCATCCTGCTGTGGCTGGTGCTGATGCTGCGCGGTGTGGTTCCCGCCCTGCTCAAGCCGGGCGGTGACAAGAACCTGCTCGCCCTGCTGACCGCGTCTGTGGGGGCCATCGGTCTGTTCTACGGTGCCGGCCTGTTCTATGGCGAGCGCACCCATCTCTCGGTGATGGAGTACTGGCGCTGGTGGGTGGTGCACCTGTGGGTGGAAGGCTTTTTCGAGGTCTTCGCCACCACCGCCCTCGCCTTCATCTTCTCCACGCTGGGGCTGGTGTCGGTGCGCATGGCCACGGCGGCGAGCCTGGCCTCGGCCTCGCTCTTCATGCTGGGCGGCATTCCGGGCACTTTCCACCACCTGTACTTCGCCGGCACCACCACACCGGTGATGGCGGTCGGGGCGAGCTTCAGCGCGCTCGAAGTGGTGCCGCTGATCGTGCTCGGCCACGAGGCCTGGGAGAACTGGCGGCTCAAAACCCGCGCGGCCTGGATGGAGAACCTGCGCTGGCCGCTCATGTGCTTTGTCGCCGTGGCGTTCTGGAACATGCTGGGCGCCGGTGTCTTCGGCTTCATGATCAACCCACCCATCGCCCTGTACTACATCCAGGGTCTGAACACCACGCCGGTGCACGCCCATGCGGCGCTGTTCGGGGTCTACGGCTTCCTGGCTCTGGGCTTCACGCTGCTGGTGCTGCGTTACCTGCGGCCGGGACAGGCCTTCAGCGAGCCCTTGATGAAGACGGCGTTCTGGGGGCTGAATGCCGGCCTGGTGCTGATGATCTTCACCAGCCTCTTGCCCATCGGGGTGCTCCAGTTCCACGCCAGCGTCAGTGAAGGCCTGTGGCATGCGCGCAGTGAAGCCTTCATGCAGCAACCCCTGCTGCAGACGCTGCGCTGGGTGCGCACTTTCGGCGATGTGGTCTTCATCGGCGGCGCCGTCGCGATGGCGCTGCAGGTGGTGTTGGGGCTGTGGGGCCGTGCGCCGGCACGCCCGCGCTCACAGGCCCAGGAGGCGCAGAAAGCCTGAAGGATCGTGCGTGCGGGCGGTCGCCACCATCGCCGCAAAACAGGTCAGGGCCGCGGCGAATGCCAAGGCCTTGCCGGCGCGGGAGGGCGCCCGCTTGAGTGCCAGCGTCCCGAAGACGATGTAGGCCACCAGCAGCACGAGCTTGGCCAGCAGCCACGGCGTGGCGAAAGGGTTGAGTTGCAACACCATCAGCAGCAGCAAGGCCGCTGCCAGCAGGGCCGTGTCGATGCACTGGCTCGCGCGGCGCACCGCGGGCGCCATGGGTGCGGCGGAGCCCCACAGCACGCCCACGCCGCGCCCGGCGAACAGCCCACCGCTGAGCAGCGCCAGTGCGACGTGGGTCGCCTTGATCAAGGGGTAGAACTCTGTCAGAGACATGCGACCCTGCGCGACCGGCCTGGTGGTCTTCACGCCTCCATCGCGTCGATCATGACCTGACCGAAACCGGAGCAGCTCACCTGGGTGGCGCCGGCCATCAGCCGCGCGAAGTCGTGCGTGACCTGCTTGCTGCCGATGGCGCTGCGCAGCGCGGCGATGACCACGTCGGCGGCCTCCTTCCAGCCCAGGTGCCGAAGCATCATGTCGGCAGCGAGGATTTCGGCGCAAGGGTTGGCGTAGTCCTTGCCCGCGAACCTGGGCACGGGGCCGTGGGTGGGCTCGAAGCACGCCAGGGAATCGGAGAGGTTGGCGCCCGGCGCGATGCCGATGCCGCCCACCTGGGCCGCCAGCGCGTCGGCGATGTAGTCGCCGTTGAGGTTGAGCGTGGCCACCACCGAGAAGTCCAGCGGACGCAGCAGGATCTGCTGCAGGAAGTCGTCGGCAAAACAATCCTTGATGACGATGTCCCGGCCGGTCTTCGGGTTGCGGAACTGGCACCACGGCCCGCCGTCGAGCAAGGTCGCACCAAACTCCTTCCGGGCCAGCGCGTAGGCCCAGTCGCGGAAGCCGCCTTCCGTGTAGCGCATGATGTTGCCCTTGTGCACGATGGTCACGCTGGGCTTGTCGTGGTCGATGGCGTACTGGATCGCCTTGCGCATCAGGCGCTCGGTGCCCTCCATGGACACGGTCTTGATGCCGATGCCCGAGGTGGCCGGGAAGCGGATGCTGGTCACGCCCATTTCGTCCTGAAGGAGGCGGATCAGGCTTTGCGCCTGGGGAGAGCCGGCCTCGTACTCGATCCCCGCATAGATGTCTTCCGAGTTCTCGCGGAACACCACCATGTTGGTTTTCTCGGGTTCCTTCAGCGGCGAGGGAACACCCTCGAAGTACTGCACCGGGCGCAGGCAGACATAGAGGTCGAGCGCCTGGCGCAGCGCCACGTTGAGCGAGCGGAACGGACCGCCGGCAGGCGTGGACAAGGGCCCCTTGATGGACACCACGTGGGTGCGCAGGGCGTCCAGGGTTTCGGTCGGCAGCCAGACGTCCGGCCCGTAGACCTGGGTGGCCTTCTGGCCGACATAGACCTCCATCCAGTGGATTTTCCGACGGCCGCCGTAGGCCTTGGCCACAGCGGCGTCCACCACCTTGAGCATCACCGGCGTGATGTCCAGGCCGGTGCCGTCGCCTTCGATGTAGGGCACGATCGGTTCGTCAGGCACCTGAAGCGACATGTCGGCGTTGACGGCGATCTTCTGACCTTGGGCGGGCACGCGGATGTGCTGGTACATGTCGATGGGAATCCAGAGAGCTGAGGAAGGGAACAAGAGCGCGAATTCTAGACTCGGAGACAATGCGGGCCTGAACCGACTCACCCGCCTCACCGCATGAAACGCCTGCTCACGCCCCTGATCTGCCTGTTCCTCCTGCTGTCGGGGCCCGCCCGGTCCCAGGAAGGGCCCCAGCTCCAGCTGCCCCGCGTCGGCCTGTCGGCCGGCATGCACCTGATCCAGGCACAGGTCGCCGCCACGCCCCAGGAGCGCGCGGTGGGCCTGATGTTCCGCAAGGAGATGCCGGTCAACGAAGGCATGCTGTTCGTGTTCGAGCAGGCTTCGGGGCAATGCTTCTGGATGAAAAACACGCTGCTGCCGCTGACGGCCGCTTTCGTGGCCGACGACGGCACCATCGTCAACCTCGCGAACATGCAGCCCCAGAGCCTGGACTCGCACTGCTCGGCCAAGCCGGTGCGCTACGTGCTTGAAATGCACCAGGGCTGGTTCGACAAGCGCGGCATCAAAGCCGGCTCGCGCCTGAGCGGCGCCCCGTTCACCAAGTAAAAAGGCCACCGTTTCCGGTGGCCTTCTTTCTGCATCAGGCCTTCAGCGAGGCCAGCGCCGCATTGAACGTCTTGCTGGGGCGCATGATGGTCTCCAGCTTGGCGAAGTCGGGCTTGTAGTAACCGCCGATGTCGACCGGCTTGCCCTGCACATCGGCCAGTTCCTTGACGATGGTCTTCTCGTTGTCGGCCAGCGCCTTGGCCAGGGGCGCGAACTTGTCGGCCAGCGCCTTGTCCTCGGTCTGAGCGGCCAGTTCCTGCGCCCAGTACAGCGCCAGATAGAACTGGCTGCCGCGGTTGTCGAGCTGGCCGGTCTTGGGCGACGGGTTCTTGTTGTTGTCCAGCAGCTTGCCCGTGGCCGCGTCCAGGGTCTTGGCCAGCAGCTTGGCGGAGGCGTTGTTGTTCTTCAGGCCCAGGTCCTCGAAGCTCACGGCCAGGGCCAGGAACTCACCCAGGGAATCCCAGCGCAGGTGGTTCTCTTCCACCAGCTGCTGCACGTGCTTGGGGGCCGAGCCGCCGGCACCGGTTTCGTACATGCCGCCACCGGCCATCAGCGGCACGATGGACAGCATCTTGGCGCTGGTGCCCAGTTCCATGATCGGGAACAGGTCGGTCAGGTAGTCGCGCAGGATGTTGCCGGTGGCGCTGATGGTGTCCTGGCCGCGGATCACGCGCTCCAGGGTGTAGCGCATGGCACGCACCTGGCTCATGATCTGGATGTCCAGACCGGCCGTGTTGTGCTCGTGCAGGTACATCTTGACCTTGGTGATCAGCTGGGCTTCGTGCGGGCGGTAGGCATCGAGCCAGAACACCACGGGCATGCCGGAGTTGCGCGCGCGGGTCACCGCCAGCTTGACCCAGTCGCGGATCGCGGCGTCCTTGACCTGGCACATGCGCCAGATGTCGCCCTGCTCCACGTCCTGGCTCATCAGCACTTCGCCGGTGGCCAGGTCGGTGATGTTGGCCACGCCGTCCTCGGGGATCTCGAAGGTCTTGTCGTGCGAGCCGTATTCCTCGGCCTGCTGAGCCATCAGGCCGACGTTGGGCACGGTGCCCATGGTCTTGGGGTCGAACGCGCCGTGCCACTTGCAGAAGTTGATGATTTCCTGGTAGATGCGGGCGAAGGTCGATTCGGGCATCACGGCCTTCACGTCCTTCAGGCGGCCGTCGGCGCCCCACATCTTGCCGCTGTTGCGGATCATCGCCGGCATGGAGGCGTCGACGATCACGTCGTTGGGCGAATGGAAGTTGGTGATGCCCTTGGCCGAATCCACCATCGCCAGTTCGGGGCGGCCTTCGTGGCAGGCGTGCAGGTCGCGCTTGATCTCGTCCTGCTTGCTCTGCGGCAGCGTGGTGATCTTGTTGTACAGATCCACCATGCCGTTGTTGACGTTCACGCCCAACTCATCGAACAGCTTGCCGTGTTTCTCGAAGGCTTCGCGGTAGAAGATGCGCACGCAGTGGCCGAACACGATGGGGTGAGACACCTTCATCATGGTCGCCTTGACGTGCAGCGAGAACATCACGCCGGTCTTGCGCGCGTCCTCGATCTCCTTCTCGTAGAAGTCCAGCAGCGCCTTCTTGCTCATGAACATGGAGTCGATCACCTCGCGGTCCAGCAGCGAGACCTTGGGCTTGAGCACGATGGTCTTGCCGCTCTTGGTGATCAGCTCCATCTTGACGTCGCGCGCCTTGTCCAGGGTCATGGACTTCTCGCCATGGTAGAAGTCGCCGTGGTGCATGTGCGAGACGTGCGAACGCGAAGCCTGGCTCCACTCACCCATGCTGTGCGGGTTCTTGCGGGCGTATTCCTTCACCGCACGGGGGGCGCGCCGGTCCGAGTTGCCCTCGCGCAGCACCGGGTTCACCGCGCTGCCGGTGCACTTGTTGTAGCGCGCACGGATGTCTTTTTCCTCGTCCGTCTTCGGGCTTTCGGGGAAGTCCGGGATCTTGTAGCCCTTTTGCTGCAGCTCGCTGATGGCGGCCTTCAGCTGCGCCACCGACGCGCTGATGTTGGGCAGCTTGATGATGTTGGCCTCGGGCTTGAGCGTGAGCTTGCCCAGCGCGGCGAGGTCGTCGCTGACGCGCTGCTCTTCGGACAGGCACTCAGGGAAGGCAGCCAGCACGCGCCCGGCCACCGAGATGTCGGCGGTGGTAACGTTGATGCCCGCGGGCGCTGCAAAGGCGCGGATGACGGGGAGAAACGCACTGGTGGCCAGCAAGGGGGCCTCGTCCGTCAGGGTGTAGATGATGGTGGGTTGCTGGCTGCTCATTGCTTATCTCCAGAGGTTGTTGGGTACGGCGCCGACCGGCATCCGCGCGGGTCGCGCGGATACGGTGGTCGGTATCCCGTGATTGTGCTTTCAGCGCAAGTGCCAAGACTTCGTTTTTGGGATCACATTCCCACAATACAAAACACGCGCGAAAAAATTTGCATGCAATCGGGGATCAGGACAGCAAAAAGGGCTCGAAGGTCACCCCTCGAGCCCTTCATGCTGGCGCATGCAATCAGGCGAAGTTGGCTTCGGCGAACGACCAGTTCACCAGCTTGTCGAGGAAGGTCTCGACGAACTTGGGACGCAGGTTGCGGTAGTCGATGTAGTAGGCGTGTTCCCACACGTCCACGGTCAGCAGGGCCTTGTCGCCCGTGGTCAGGGGGGTGCCGGCGGCGCCCATGTTGACGATGTCGACCGAGCCGTCGGCCTTCTTCACCAGCCAGGTCCAGCCCGAACCGAAGTTGCCCACGGCGGACTTGACGAAGGCTTCCTTGAACGCGGCGTAGCCGCCCCACTTGGCCGTGATGGCCGCGGCCAGCGCGCCGGAAGGCTCACCGCCGCCGTTGGGCTTCATGCAGTTCCAGAAGAAGGTGTGGTTCCAGATCTGGGCCGAGTTGTTGTAGATGCCGCCGCTGGACTTCTTGATGATGGACTCGAGGTCCATGTTCTCGAACTCCGTGCCCTTCTGCAGGTTGTTCAGGTTGACCACATACGCGTTGTGGTGCTTGCCGTGGTGGAACTCCAGCGTCTCACGGCTGTAGTGCGGGGCCAGGGCGTCCAGGTCATAGGGCAGTTTGGGAAGGGTATGTTCCATGGGGTTCCTCTTGCGTTGGTGTTGTGAAATGGCGCGCTTGGCCGCCGACGGCGGGGCACAAGGCAATCGGGCCTCCGCATTGTAGGCAAGGCCGGTGACGGCAGAGCGATCAGGGTTTCTCAGCCATCCACCCGCACGTCCAGCGCGCCATCGGCCAGCGTGGCGCGCAGCGCTTGTCCCGGCCGGGCCTGGGCTGCGCGCGTGAGGGCCATCCCCTGCTCATCGGTAAGAAAGGCATAGCCCCGCTGCAGGACCAGTTGCGGATCGAGCAGGCCCAGCGCGGTCTGGCCGCGCTGCAGCCGCTGCCGCTGCATCTCCAGGGCGCGCTGCAAGGCCTGCGGCAGCCTGACCTGCAGGGTCTGCAGGCCGTTGTGATGGCGCTGGAGGGCCAATGAACCGCTGCGTTGCAAGGCGTGCTGCAGGCTGGCCAGTTGCCGCTGGCTGTCGTGGATGCGCCCGGACGGCCGCCCGAGCCGCTGGGTCAGGCGGTCCAGGCGCTGGCCGCGCTGATCGATGTCGCGGTACATGCCGTCGTTCAGGCGCTCCTGCAGATAGCTCAGCTCGCCCTGCCGCTGCACCTGGGTCGGCGCACACAGCTCGGCCGCCGCCGTGGGTGTGGGGGCGCGCAGATCGGCCACGAAATCGGCCAGCGTGAAGTCGGTTTCATGCCCCACGCCGCACACCACCGGCATTGGAGCCTGCGCGATGGTGCGAACCAGTGCCGGGTCGTTGAACGACCACAGGTCTTCCAGTGAACCGCCGCCCCGCACCAGCAGCAGCACCTCGCTCTCACCGGTGTCGGCATGACGCCGGTACGCGGTTTGCAATGCCGTGCACAGCTCGGCCGCCGCCTGCATGCCCTGCACCGCCGACGGGTAGATGGCCACCGGGATATGAGGCACCCGCCGCTTCAGCGCGGTAACCACATCGCGCAGGGCCGCGGCACCCAGGGAGGTGACGATGCCGATGCTGCGCGGCTGGGCCGGCAGCGGCCTTTTGCGGGCCTCCTCGAACAGCCCCTCGGCCTCCAGCTGGGCCTTGAGCTTGAGGAATTGCTCGAACAGCGCGCCCTGGCCGGCGGGCTGCAGCGACTCGACGATCAGTTGCAGGTCGCCGCGCGCGCCATAGACGTCGAGCTTGCCACGCGCCTCGACCAACTGGCCGTCGCGCGGGGCAAAACTCAGCTGGTCGGCCGAGCGCCTGAACATGGCGCAGCGCACCTGGCCGGTGTCGTCCTTGAGCGAAAAATAACAATGGCCGCTGGCCGCGCGCGAGAACCCGGAAAGCTCCCCCCGCACCGCCACGGGATTGAACCGGGCCGAGAGGGTGTCGGCCACGGCTCGCATCAGCGGGCCAACCGCCCACACACGCCGCGCAGCAGGCGGATCGGCATCAAAAAAGGATTCAGCCAAGCGCATCTCCGAGGCAAATGTGTCCACAAGCCGCGCCATTGCTGGAGATTTCCGCATCACCCCCAACGGAGGCGCCCCATGGCGCCAAGAGCCTTGATTCCAAAGGCATTTGCGGTGCCTGTTTTGTGATCGAAGTGGCGCGGGCCCTGCCGGGACGGGGCCTCGAACGCATGGCGGGTGAGTTTTTCACAAAGTTATCCACAGAATTTGTGCATCGCGGAGAAGAATCGGCCGGACCGGCTGGACGGCGCAGGCGGGAGCCGAATGGTCGGTCCCTTCGAGGGGCCCCGGATGGGCCTGAGACATAATCGTTCGCACCCTCAAGGCCACCCGCGTCCGGTGGCACAAGCCTGGAGTCCTGATTTGTTTTCCATCATACAAGCCGCTGGCTGGCCCATCTGGCCCCTGATCGCCTGTTCCGTGCTCGGGCTGGCCCTGGTCATCGAACGCTTCGTGAGCCTCAAGTCGCGCAAGATCTTCCCGCCCAAACTGCTCGATGAAGCCATCATGGTGTCGCGCAACGGCATCCCGGGCCCGGACGTGGTCAAGCAGCTCGAACAGAACTCGGTGCTGGGCGCGGTGCTCGCCACCGGCTTTCGCACCTACAACATCAACCCGCGCGCCACCGAAGACGATCTGCGCGCCAGCCTGGAAGGCGCGGGCCGCGAGGCCGCTGCCAAGCTGCAGCGCTACCTGGGTGCGCTGGCCACGATCGCCTCGGCCGCTCCCCTGCTCGGCCTGCTCGGCACCGTGATCGGCATGATCGAGATCTTCGGCTCGCAGGCGGTGGACACCGCCGGCGCCGTGCCCGGCATGGGCAACCCCGGCCAGCTTGCGCACGGCATCTCCATCGCCCTGTACAACACCGCCTTCGGCCTGATCATCGCCATCCCGGCGCTGATCTTCTGGCGCTACTTCCGCGCCCGGGTGGACAGCTACCTGCTGTCCATGGAACTCGCGGCCGAGCGCTTTGCACGCCACCTGCTGAGCCTGCGGAAGCCCACGCTATGAACTTCCGCACCGGTGAGCACGATGAGCCCGAGATCAACCTGATCCCGTTCATCGACATCCTGCTGGTGGTGCTGATCTTCCTGATGCTCACGACCACCTACAGCAAGTTCACCGAACTCAAGGTGAACCTTCCCGTGGCGGATGCGCAGGCGCCCAAGCAGAACCCGAGCGAGATCGTGGTCGCGGTGGGCGCCGACGGCCGCTACTCGATCAACCGGCAGGTGCTCGAAGGCGCCGGCGTCGAGGTGCT
Organism: Hydrogenophaga sp. GW456-12-10-14-TSB4; assembly: GCF_059424305.1. Classification (NCBI taxonomy): domain Bacteria; kingdom Pseudomonadati; phylum Pseudomonadota; class Betaproteobacteria; order Burkholderiales; family Comamonadaceae; genus Hydrogenophaga; species Hydrogenophaga sp. GW456-12-10-14-TSB4. The sequence continues at coordinate 16,977 of NZ_JBWKZH010000044.1, forward strand.
CACGCGCGTGCTGTCCGAAGCGTCCAAGGACAACCGGGACACGGTCATCGTCATCAGTGCGGACGCCGCCGCCACCCACCAGTCGGTCATCAATGTGATGGACGCGGCCCGCCGGGCCGGCCTGGTGCAGATCACGTTTGCGACCCAGCAGGCAGGCGCCCCTGCCCGCGGAAAATCCTGACGCACCCCACGTGCCCGCCATGAGCCAGGCCCAGGGGCAGATGCGGCAAGCCGCCTGGCTGCAGCTCGCACAGCGGCGAGGCCCGTTGAACGCCCTGCTCTGGCCGGTCTCCCTGCTGTACCGGTGGCTCATGGCGCTTCGGCGCGGGCTGTATGCCTGCGGGCTGCTAGAGGTCCACCAGCTGGATGTGCCGGTCGTGGTGGTCGGCAATGTGGTGGTCGGCGGCGCCGGCAAGACGCCCTGCACCATCGCGCTGGTGAGCCACCTTCAGGCCCAAGGCTGGCACCCGGGCGTGATCTCGCGCGGCCATGGCCGGAGCGCCACCGGCGTGACCCAGGTGAGCGCCACCACCTCCGCCAGCGAGGCGGGCGACGAACCGCTGCTGATCCACCAGCGCACCGGCGTGCCGGTGTGCGTGGCCGCCCGACGGGTCGAGGCGGGGCGTGCCCTGCGCGCCGCTCACCCGGAGGTGGACATTCTGGTGTGCGACGACGGGCTCCAGCACCTGGCCCTGGCACGGCAACTCGCCATCGTGGTGTTTGACGACCGTGGCGTGGGCAACGGCTGGCTGCTGCCCGCCGGCCTGCTGCGCGAACCCTGGCCACCCGCGCGCCAGTCTCGCTTCAGACCCGACCTCCTGCTGCGGCAGGTCCGCACCGACGCCCCGCCGCCCACCGCGGTCGCGGCACCGGGCATGCCCGGTTTCCAGGCGGTTCGGCAACTGGCCGCGCACGCCGTCGGCCCCCAGGGGCAGCGCATCGAGCTGTCCCAACTGAACGGCCAGGCGCTGACCGCCGTTGCGGGCATTGCCCGACCCGAGGTGTTTTTCGACATGCTGGAGAAGCGCGGGCTCGGACCCGTGTCGCGGCGGCCCCTGCCGGACCACGCGGAACCGGCCGCCTATGTCGAGGTGCTGCGCGGTGCGCCGCAGACCCTGGTCTGCACCGAGAAAGACGCGACCAAACTCTTTGCCCAGCTCCCGGCGGACGGCTCGGTGCAGGCCTGGGCCATCCCGCTCGAACTCACCCCCGACCCGGCGTTCCTGGCGGCTGTCGATGCCCATCTCGCCCGCTGGCGCCCCGGCACCTGAATGCCTTGAGGGTGCGCCGCGCGACTATCATTCCGGCATGGACACCAAACTGCTCGAACTGCTGGTCTGCCCCGTCACCAAGGGCCCCCTGATCTTCGATCGCGACAAGCAGGAACTGCTCTCGCGCAGCGCGCGACTGGCCTACCCGGTGCGCGACGGCATCCCCATCCTGCTCGAACACGAGGCCCGCACGATCAGCGAAGAGGAAGCGGCGCGTCCCTCGGCGCCCGCGCCGCTTGCATGAGCTTGAGCACCCCGGCGGCCGACTTCACCGTCCTCATTCCCGCCCGGCTGGCGTCCACGCGCCTGCCCGACAAGCCCCTGGCCGACATCGCCGGCCTGCCCATGGTCGTGCGGGTGGCACAGCGCGCGATGCAGAGCCACGCCTCGCGCTGCGTGGTGGCAGCCGACGATCCGCGCATCGTCCAGGCTTGCACCGACCATGGCGTGGAGGCCCTGCTCACCCGCACCGACCACCCCTCGGGCAGCGACCGGCTGGCCGAAGCCTGCACCTTGCTCGGCCTGGCCGACGGCGCGCTGGTGGTCAACGTGCAAGGCGACGAACCGCTGATCGAGCCCGCGCTCATCGACGCCGTGGCGGCCGAACTGCGGCGGCGGGACGACTGCGTGATGAGCACCGCCGCCCACGCCCTCGACAGCACCGCCGACTTCCTCAACCCCAACGTGGTCAAGGTGGTGCTGGACCGGGCGGGCACGGCGCTGTACTTCAGCCGCGCACCGATCGCCTGGTGGCGCGACGGCATGGCGCCCGGCCAGCCCATGGGGGCGCTGCCCACCCCGGCCCCGCTGCGCCATGTTGGCATCTACGCCTATCGCGCTGGCTTCCTCCGGCAGTTTCCCCTGCTGGAGCCTTCCACGCTGGAGGCCACCGAGTCGCTCGAACAGCTGCGCGTGCTGTGGCATGGCCACCGCATCGCGGTGCATGTGACGGCCCAAGCCCCGGGCCCCGGGGTGGACACACCGCAGGACCTTCAGAGGGTCCGCGACCAGCTCGCCAAGCCCTGATTTGGCGGCCTGCGGGGCGGCGGCGAGGCCTTTTTCTGTCAGCCAGAGCGAAGGGTGCCCGTGCTATCCTCGGTCGGTTGCCCTGGCTCCCACGCCCCGGGGCGGCCGCTCGAGACAAGCGGCCACGCCATTGAAACTCTGAAAAAGGAAAGCGATGAGACTGATTCTTTTGGGCGCCCCGGGTGCCGGCAAAGGAACGCAAGCCACGTTCATTTGCCAAAAGTACGGCATCCCCCAGATCTCCACCGGTGACATGCTTCGCGCAGCGGTGAAGGCGGGCACCCCCCTGGGCCTGCAGGCCAAGGCCGTGATGGAATCCGGCGGTCTGGTCAGCGACGACCTCATCATCAACCTCGTCAAGGAACGCATTGCCCAGTCCGACTGCGCCAACGGCTTTCTGTTCGACGGCTTCCCGCGCACCATTCCGCAGGCCGACGCCATGAAATCCGCCGGCGTGAAGCTGGACTACGTGCTGGAAATCGACGTCCCGTTCGACGCCATCATCGAGCGCATGAGCGGCCGCCGCTCCCACCCCGCCTCGGGCCGCACCTACCACGTCAAGTTCAACCCGCCCAAGGTGGCCGGCAAGGATGACGTGACCGGCGAACCGCTGATCCAGCGCGAGGACGACAAGGAAGAGACCGTGAAGAAGCGGCTCGAGGTCTACAGCGCACAGACCCGTCCGCTCGTGGACTACTACAGCAGCTGGGCCCGCACCGACGCGGCCGCCGCGCCCAAGTACCGCGCCATCAGCGGCATGGGCTCGGTGGACGACATCACGGCACGCGCTTTCGAGGCACTGTCGAAGTAAGCCACACCGGCTTCCTTCAGCACCGAACACCCGGCCCCGTGCCGGGTGTTCTGCTTTCAGGGGTCAGGCCGGGCTGGAGCGCAGGCCGTAGGCCTTGCCGTCCAGAAACACATACTCCGCGCGCAGGATCGCCTCGCCCTTCTCGTCCTTGAAGGCAAAGCCCACGGTGGACAACACCGCGCCGGTCTTGACTTCGGGCATCTGCCATTGCCCGAGCCGGAACAGCGGCGCCAGCTCGATCTCCCAACGCCGGTCGCGGCGCGTGGGAAGCACGGTTTTCGCCAGCAAAGCGGCCCCGTCGATGCCCGCCGTCTGGGCCGGCAAAACGCGCTGGGCCAGATCGGCGGGCAGGCGCAGGTTCTCGGGCAACTCCAGCACCAGCTCCGCGTGCGGGTTGCGCCACTTCACGTCGACCACCCGCCCCTCCAGATAGATCGGCCGGTCCTGGTCGAAGCTGCTCCAGCCGTGGTGGGCCGCCGCCGCTCCTGCCCAGGCGCTCAGCCCCAGCAGCGCCCCGCCCTGAATCACCTCACGTCGTTGCATGGCCATCTCCTTCGCGTCACACGTAACCGATCCAACGGCCGCAGGTCAGCACCAGCAGCCACAAGGCCGACGACAGCAACATCAGCAGCCGCGCGGTGCGGTCCTGGCGCTGCAGCGATCGGCGGGCGTGGAACCAGCCGGCGTTGCACCCCGCCAGCATGATCAACACCATCTTGGCTGTGAACACCCGATTGGCCAGCAGTTCCCCGGCCTGGGTACCGAACATCAGAAGGCCCGACGCGGCCGCCAGCCCGAAGCCCACCGCCACCAGGCCCAGGCTCATCCTGGCCAACGGCTCCACAGGGAGGCTTGCTCCCCACCCGAACACCCGCAGCTCCAGCAGCGTCAGGTTGCCGAGCAGCAGCGCCACCCCCAACAGGTGGGCCACCTCCAGCATGGGGTACGCCCAGGCGTGGGCACCGAGCGCGGCGAACATCCCGTCAATCCATCAGCAGGTCCAGCGCCAGCGCCAGCCTCGCCTTGACCGGCGACAGCCCGGCCGAATGCCCGAATGGCAGGCCCGCGTGCGGCACCACCCGGCCCCGCGCACAGCGCGTCGCCAGCACCACGCGCACCCCTTGTGCCTGCGCCGCCTTCAACGCCTCCGTGAGCGCCTGGTGAACAGTGCCGTTGCCCGTGCCGGCCACCACGATGCCCTGCACGGGGCGTGAAGCGCCCGCCGCCATCACGGCTTGCACCAGACCACCATCCGCATCGGCGTGGCTGGTCAGCAATTCGACCCGGGGCAAGGCCTTGGCCGCCAGGAAGCGCTCCATCCACGCGGCGTGGCGCGCCACGGGGGCACCCCAGGCCCGGAAACGGCGCAGCATCCCCTCTTCCACACAGCCCAGCGGTCCCGCATCCCCGGAGTCAAAGGCATCCACCCGGTAGGTGTGCACCTTCGCCACCTCCAGCGCGCCGTGCACCTGCCCGGCGCACACCACCACCACCCCGGCCTGCGCCTGCTGCGCGACGGCCACCGCGTCAGCCAGGTTCTGGGGGCCGTCGGGCACCAGTGCGGAAGCCGGGCGCATCGCGCAGGTCAGCACCACAGGCTTGGCGGGTTGCAGCAGATGCTGCAGCACGAACGCCGTCTCTTCCAGCGTATCGGTGCCATGCGTCACGATCACCGCCGACACCTGCGGGTCGTCCAGATGCACCTGCAGCCGCTGCGCCAGCGCCTGCCACACGGGCAGTCCCATGTCCTTGCTGTCGATCTGGGCCACCTGCTCCACGTCCAGCGGCAGTCCCGCCAGTGCCGGCACCGCCGCCACCAGATCGGCCACACCCACCTGCCCCGCCACGTAGCCCACGTTGTCGCCGGCCACCGAAGCGCGCCCGGCGATGGTGCCCCCGGTGCCCAGGATCACCAACCGCCGGCCCTGATTTGCTTCCACCACTTGCCATTCCTTGAAAACTGGTTAAAAATACAGCCACTGGATAAGAAAACAGGTACCAGCCGCTCCCCGCGCTGCACCGGCTTTCCCAGACGGCGTCCCCTCTGGCCACCACGTTCCTGACGAGGTTCTCATGCTTGACCTGCCCCACACCGCACCAAAGCTCACCGCCCGGCAACAGCAGATTCTGGAATTGATCCAGACGGCGATCGCGCGCACCGGCGCACCGCCCACCCGCGCAGAGATTGCCAGCGAGCTCGGGTTCAAGTCGGCCAACGCCGCGGAAGAACATCTGCAGGCGCTGGCGCGCAAGGGCGTGATCGAGCTGGTCAGTGGCACATCGCGCGGCATCCGCCTGCGCAGCGAGGACCTGCAGTCCATCAACAACTCGCGTGCACGCCAGCTTACACTGCCGATCCCCGGCCTGGCCCAGCTGGTGCTGCCCCTGATCGGCCGCGTGGCCGCCGGCTCCCCCATCCTGGCGCAAGAGCACGTGGACCAGACCTACCAGGTCGAGCGCAGCCTGTTCCAGCGCACGCCCGACTACCTGCTCAAGGTCCGCGGCATGTCCATGCGCGACATCGGCATCATGGACGGCGACCTGCTCGCCGTGCAGGCCACGAAAGAAGCCAAGAACGGCCAGATCGTGGTGGCCCGCCTGGGTGACGACGTCACCGTCAAGCGTTTCATGCGGCGCCAGCACCTCATCGAGCTGCACGCGGAAAACCCCGACTACAAGACCATCGTCGTCGAGCCGGGCGAACCCTTTGAAATCGAAGGGCTCGCCGTGGGCCTGATCCGCAACAGCTTCCAACTCTGACCGTTCCGGTCGGTATCGCCTCAGCAGGTGGCGGGCGTTTGGTCCTCTCGGGTGCGCAAGCCACCCCGAGGGCACATCCCTGCGAAGGCGTTTGATTTCGCAATCCTGCCTGTGTTCAACCCCACCAATGGAGTTTCGCATGGGAAAACTTTTCAACACCAACACGTGGCGCGCCCCTTTGCAGTTGATCGACAGCTGGCTGCCCTCTCCCGCCATCCGCCAGACATCGGCCGCCAACGAGCCCGTGCTGACGCGAACGGCGCAGCGCTTTGCGCGCGCGGGTTGGCTCAAGCGTGGCCGCTCCCCCGCCAGCACGCCACCGGTCTTGCGGGCGGTGCCGCCGGCGACTGCCCCGGCACCCCGTGTCCGCGTGCTGCAGCAGACCGGTCCCGCGGCAGCGCATCGGGCCGGTGTGAGGCTGGTGATTTCGGGCCGCATCAATGACGTGTGCGCCGAGCTGGATCGACTGGCCGACCAGGAACGCCTGCTGTCCACGCGCGCTGCATAAGACCTCGCGCGCGCTTGTAACCAGGGGTCAACGGTCCGGAGAGCCTGGGAGGTGAAGGCACAATAGGGCCATGAATATTGTGATCCTTGATGACTATCAGGACGCTGTGCGCAAACTGCGGTGTGCCGAGAAACTGGAGCCCTACCCGGCCAAAGTCTTCACCAACACGGTCAAGGGCGTGGGGCAGTTGTCCATTCGATTGCGAGATGCCGATGTGCTGGTCCTGATCCGGGAGCGCACCACCATCACCCGCCAACTGGTTGAAAAACTCCCCAGGCTCAAACTGATCGCCCAGACCGGTCGTGTGGGCGGGCATGTGGACGTCAACGCCTGCACCGAGCGAGGCATTGCGGTGGCCGAGGGCGTCGGCTCACCCGTCTCGACGGCCGAACTCACCTGGGCCCTGATCCTGGCGGCCATGCGGCGCATCCCCCAGTACGTCGCCAACCTCAAGCATGGCGCCTGGCAGCAGGCCGGGCTCAAGGCCGCGGCCATGCCCGCCAACTTCGGCGTGGGCATGGTGTTGCGCGGCAAGACCCTGGGCATCTGGAGCTATGGCCGCATCGGGCAGATGGTGGCCGGCTACGGGCGGGCCTTCGGCATGCGCGTGATCGTCTGGGGCAGCGAGGAAAGCCGGGCCCGTGCCGCGTCCGACGGTTTCGATGTGGCGCCCAGCAAGGCCGCCCTGTTCGAGACGGCCGACGTGTTGAGCCTGCACCTGCGACTGAGCGAGCACAACGCGGGCTGCGTGACCAATGAAGACCTCGCCGCCATGAAGACCACCGCGCTGCTGGTCAACACCTCCCGGGCCGAGCTCATCCAGCCCGAAGCGCTGATCGCCGCGCTGAACCGGGGACGCCCCGGCATGGCCGCGATCGACGTGTTCGAGTCCGAACCCATCCTGCAAGGCCACGCCCTGTTGCGACTCGAGAACTGCATCTGCACGCCTCACATCGGCTACGTCGAGCAGGACAGCTACGAGATGTATTTCTCTTCCGCGTTCGACAACGTGGTCAACTACATCAAGGGCACGCCGACCAACATCGTCAACCCGGGCGCCTTGCAGGTCCGGCGCTGATCGCGGCCGCGGTCCTCACCATGAAAAAACGCCGGTCTCGACCGGCGTTTTTTCATGGTGCAGAAGGCCTTAGCGCTGGTCACCCGGCTTCGATTCCGGCTCGTCATCGGGCGGCATGAAGTCCAGCACCTCGAAGTCGATCAGATTGCTCAAGGGCGTGCCCTGGCCGTCGGCCGCCTTGGCGGTCGGCTCCACAGGCGGCGACACCTCCGGCAGCGAGGCCTCGAAGGCCGAGAACTCGGACAGTTCGTTCAGGTTGATGTCCAGGCCGAGGTGAGACGACGCAGGCATCAGGACATCCAGTGCCATCGGCTCCGTGTTCCGCCCCCCTGCGGGCTCTTCGGCCGCCTTTCTGGCCGCCGGGCCGTGCGGACGTCGACCGTCGGCCTTCAGCGGCTGCATGTTCGTGTGGCGGAACTCGCTGTGCCGCGCGGCGGACGGCTCCTCGCGCTTGATCAGCTCCTTGGCCATCGCATGCAACAGCAACAGCTCGCGGTACGCCTCCAGATCGAACACCTCGACCTCATCGTCGCTGACGTCCCGGAAGATCGACTCCTCGATCAGGTCCAGCACCCGGGGCTCGGGCCACAACGACTGGATGCGGCTGAAGGCCGTTTCATACGCTTCAAGGCCTCGGCCGCCATCGGTGTACCGGTTGAAGGGCGGCGCGCCCGCGTTGAAGACGTGGTTGAACTCGTCGCGCAGCGCGTCGTAGTCTTCGCGCCGTCCGAGGCGGTGATACAGCTTGAACAGATCGAGGTACGCCAGAGGACTGGGCTCATGGCTCTCGGCCAGGTGGTTGCGCAGCACCTGGATGGCCTGCTCGTCCTCGCCCAGCGACACGAAAAAGTCGGCCTGCTGCTGGACGTCGAAAAGCTCTTCCGTGGCCACCGACCGGGAGATGCCCAGGGCGCTGGGCGAAAAATCCCGCCGGTCGCGCGAGGGCAGCGCGGCCGCCGACTCCGGCTGTGCATCGCTCTCGAGAACCGCCGCACCGCTCAGGCGCTTAAGCTCATCCAGCGAGGAATCCCGGTCCAGATCGAGGTCCAGACCCATGCCAACGGGCGCAGGCATCGTGGCCACCGAGGCCGCCTGGCCCGGTTTGCGGGCCGGATCGGGAACGACCTTGTCCTCCGGCGCCGCGGACCACCACGCCCGCGAGGCGTCCGACCCCGCCTGGGCTGGCCGGCGGCGCGACGCCATCAGCAGCGCCAGAAGCGCCAGCAACAGCAGCGCCCCCAGCAGGTACACCAGCCAGTTGCGGTAACGCTGATCGCGGGCCTCATTCAGTTGGGCGCTCAGTTCCCCGATGCTGTTCTGGCTCTGGGCACCGGCCTTGCGCAGTTGCTCGGCTTCCGCCTCCAGCGCCGCGAGTTTCTGGGCGTCGCGCAGGATGTCTTCCGGCGGCGCGTTGAGGGATTTCCAGAGCAGTCCGGCGGCGGCTCGGGCCTCCTCCGAGGCTCCGGGCTCGCTCAGCAGCAGGGGCGAGAGTTTGAGCGTCGGATCGCGCTCGATACCGGCATCCAGTTCGATGGGGTCGAGCTGCAGTCGGGGCGCTGCAGCGGGCGCTGGCGGCGGACGGCGCACCACACTGCTCGAACGTGGCGGTGCGACCGTACCCGGTTTCGCGGCAGGTTTGGCCGCGGGCCGCGTTGCCGGCGGTGCCGTGGCGGGTGACCGAACTGGTGCACTGCCGGTGGCATCAGCGCCAGAGCGCGCGGGTGCGGCCTGCACCGCTGCAGGTGGCGCCACGGCTGCAGGGCCAGGGGAGCGATCAGCCGAGCCAACCGGCTCGTTGAGCGGATCGGCCAGCAACACGAAACGGCGGGTGAAGGCGGTGCCACAGCCGGCACGCACATACAAGGTGACGATGGGCTCGTTGATCGGCTGCCGGGACTGGATGCGCACCGAGGATTCCGGCTCGGCCTTCTGGGGCGTGCTGCGCACCAGGTTGGGGGCGACCTGTGTGTCGCCGTAGAAGACGTCGGCGTTGAGGCACTGGGTGGCGAGATCCTCACCCGGCGCGAGCAGAACCTGGACCCGGATATCGAGAGGCTGTCCGATGACGGCTGCGCCACTGTGCCGCCCCAGCGTGGCCGCCGAACTGCCCAGGGCAGTTAATAGCAAAATACAGCCTGTCCATGTCTGGCGCACGTTGGAAGCCCTTCGTTCTTTCGTTGGATCATTTTGTCATAGCTCCAGACGCCCTCATTCCAAATACAACACACTTATGCAACCCATATTTCTTCAAACCGGCATCGTCGGGACCGGTGCCATGGGCCGCGGCATTGCCCAGATGGCCGCCCAGGCGGGCAGCACGGTCTGGCTCTTCGACGTCCAGGCCGGCGCGGCCGAGGCGGCCCGCACCGCCCTCCAGGGCACCTGGCAGACGCTTGTGGGGAAAAACCGCATGGATGCCAGCCAGATGGAAGCCTGCCTGGCCCGGGTGCATCTGGCCAGCGCATTGACCGATCTGGCGCCCTGCGACCTCGTGGTGGAAGCCATCGTCGAGCGGCTCGACGTCAAGCAGCGCCTGTTCACCGACCTGGAAGCCATCGTCAAGCCCGATGCCGTGCTGGCCACCAACACCTCGTCCCTGTCGGTCACCTCGATCGGCGCCGCCCTCAAGCGCCCGGCCCAGCTCGCCGGCTACCACTTCTTCAATCCCGTGCCCCTGATGAAGGTGGTCGAGGTCATCGCCGGCCTCAAGACCAGCGCCACGGTCTGCCAGCGCCTGACGGACTACACCCGCCAGTTCGGCCACACCCCGGTGTCCGCGCAGGACACGCCCGGCTTCATCGTCAACCACGCGGGCCGCGGCTACGGCACCGAAGCCCTGCGCGTGGTGGGTGAGCGCGTGGCCGATTTCGCCACCATCGACCGCATCCTCAAGGACCAGATGGGCTTCAAGCTCGGGCCGTTCGAGCTGATGGACCTGACGGCGCTGGACGTGTCGCACCCGGTGATGGAGTCGATCTACCACCAGTACTTCGAGGAACCGCGCTACCGCCCCAGCGTGATCACGGCCCAGCGGCTGGCCGGTGGCGTGGTGGGCAAGAAGGTCGGCGAGGGCTTCTACATCTACGACAAGGGCGCGGCCCAGGTGCCGGCCGAGGCCCCGGCGCCGACGGTGGCCGAGCTGCCGCCGGTCTGGGTCTCGCCCAAGGCCGCGCGCCGGGCGGAGCTCTACCAACTGCTCAAGGACCTGGGGGCCCGCATCGAGACCGGGGCCGCGCCGTCGGCCGCTGCGCTCATCCTGGTCGCGCCGCTGGGCCTGGACGTGACCACGCTGGCCGCCGTCGAGCGGCTGGACGCCTCGCGCACGGTGGGCATCGACATGATGCTCGACGACGCCTCCACGCGCCGCCGCGTGCTGGCCACCAACCCCGCCACCCGGGCCGACATGCGCGACGCCGCGCACGCCCTTTTCGCCAGCGACGGCAAAGCGGTGAGCGTGGTGCGCGACAGCGGCGGCTTCGTCACGCAGCGCGTGGTCGCCACCATCGTGAACATCGCAGCCGACATGTGCCAGCAGGGCATCTGCTCGCCCGCCGACCTGGACGTGGCGGTCACGCTCGGCCTGGGCTACCCCATGGGCCCGCTGGCCATGGGCGACCGCATTGGCCCCACCAACCTGCTGGAGATCCTGTTCAACCTGCAGACCGTGTACGGCGACCCGCGTTACCGCCCCTCGCCCTGGCTGCGCCGCCGTGGCGCGCTGGGCCTGAGCCTGACGCACGAAGAAGCCTGACCTCTCCGCCAAGGACCGACACCGCATGACCGCCAGCCTCAAGAGCCACAGCCATGGTCAGACCATGGTGCTGACCATCAGCAACCCGGAACACCGCAACGCCCTCAGCCCCGACATGTACGCCGCCGGCGTCGAAGCGCTCAACGTCGCCGAAAACAGCGCCGAGGTGCGCAGCGTCGTGCTCACGGGCGAAGGCGCGCACTTCTGTGCCGGAGGCAACCTGCAGCGCCTGCTGGCCAACCGGCAATTGCCGCCGGAGGTGCAGGCGCAAAGCGTCGAAGGTCTGCACAACTGGATCGAGACCATTCGCGCCTTCCCCAAACCTGTGGTGGCGGCCGTGGAAGGCGCTTGCGCCGGTGCCGGCTTTTCCCTCACGCTCGCCTGCGACCTCGTGATCGCCGCGCAGAACAGCGTGTTCGCGATGTCGTACAGCAGCGTGGGCCTCTCGCCCGACGGCGGCGCCACCTGGAGCCTGATGCGCGCCCTGCCCCGCGCCACCGCGCTGCAACTGCTGATGTGCGGCGAACGCATCGGCGCCGAGCGGCTGCAGCAACTGGGCGTGATCACCCAGACCAGCGCCCCGGGCGAAGCCCTGCACGACGCCCTGGCGCTGTGCGAGCGCCTCAACGCGCGCGCGCCCAATGCGCTGGCCAGCGTCAAGGAACTGGTCAACGATGCCCCCCAAGTCACACTGCACGCGCAACTCGCCGCCGAACGCGACCATTTCGTGCGCAACCTGCACCACGCCAATGCGGGCGAAGGCATCGCGGCCTTCCTCGAAAAGCGGCCCGCCCAATACCGTTGACGCGGTCTGCGCGCATACCCTGATCTGTTCGCCGCGTCTCAGTGGCGACAATGAAGGCCATCCCCAGTCACTCAAAAGACAGCCCATGGACGAACCGATTCTGACAATGGAAGAACGCGAGGCGATCAACAACGGTCGCTGGTTCAACAGCCTTTCTCCTTCCCTGCGTCACGACATTCTCCGATGCGCCCACGTCAAGCGATTCAAGGACGGCGACCTCATCGTCGCGCGCGGCGACCCGCCGACCGAATGGTCGGCCGTCGCCCGCGGCGCGGTGCGCGTGAGCTCGACCTCGCTCTCGGGCAAGCAGATCACGCTGACCTATGTGGAGCCCGGGGTGTGGTTCGGCGATGTGGCCATGTTCGACGGCGACCAGCGCACCCACGATGCCTACGCGCACGGCGCCACCACCTTGCTGTGCGTGGCACGCACCGATTTCCAGAAGATCCTGGCCACACACGTGGAGCTCTACGAAGCGCTCATGCGCCTGCAGGCGCGGCGCATCCGCACGCTGTTCGGCCTGGTGGAAGACCTCAACACCCTGCCCCTGCGCGCGCGCCTGGCCAAGCAGCTGCTGCACCTGGTGCGCAGCTACGGCGTGCCCTGCCTGGCCGACGGCAGCGAAATGCGCATCGGTCTGCAACTCGCCCAGGAGGAGCTGGCGCAACTGCTGGGCGCCTCCCGGCAGCGCGTGAACCAGGAACTCAAATCGATGGAGCGGGAGGACGCGATCCGCATCGAACAAGGCGGCGTGGTCGTGCGCAACCGCGACATGCTCATGCGCATCGCCGAAGCCGAGTCCTGACCCCGGCGCTGTCGCCACTGCTGCTTCAGGCCCGTCAACCCACCACGGCCCTGAGCCGCCACCCATGAGCGACACCCAGAACTTCATCGGCACCCGGCCCGTTGCGGCACAACACGCCTTCGACATCGCGGCCCTCGAACGCTGGCTGAAAGACCGGCTGCCGGGCTTCGCCGGCCCGCTCTCGGTGGAGATGTTCAAGGGCGGCCAGTCCAACCCCACCTACAAACTGATCACGCCGCAGCGCGCCTATGTCATGCGCGCCAAGCCCGGGCCCGTGGCCAAGTTGCTGCCCTCGGCCCATGCGATCGAGCGCGAGTTCCGCGTCATGAGCGCGTTGCACGGCACGGGCGTGCCGGTGGCGCAGATGCACGTGTTGTGCGAGGACGAATCGGTGATCGGCCGCGCTTTCTACGTCATGGAGTGCGTGGACGGCCGCGTGCTCTGGGAACAATCGCTGCCCGGCATGGACCGCGCTCAGCGCGCCGCGATCTACGACGAAATGAACCGCGTCATGGCGGCGCTGCACACCGTCCGGCCGGATGCGATCGGCCTGTCCGACTACGGCAAGCCCGGCAACTACTTCGAGCGCCAGATCGGCCGCTGGAGCAAACAGTACCAGGCCTCCGTCACGCAGCCCATCGAGGCGATGGACCGCCTCATGGAATGGCTGCCGCAGAACATCCCGGCCATGGCGCGCGACGGGTCCATGGTGTCGGTGGTGCACGGCGACTTCCGCCTCGACAACCTGATGTTCCACGCCGCCGAACCGCGCGTGCTCGCCGTGCTCGACTGGGAGCTCTCCACACTGGGCCACCCGCTGGCCGATTTCAGCTACCACTGCATGTCCTGGCACATCCCGCCCGGCATGTTCCGGGGCATCCAGGGGCTGGACCTGGCCGAGCTGGGCATCCCCTCCGAGGCCGACTACATCTCGCGCTACTGCGAGCGCACCGGCATCGCCACGCCCGAGCAACTCAAGGCGGACTGGAACTTCTACCTCGCCTACAACATGTTCCGCCTCGCGGCCATCCTGCAGGGCATTGCCAAGCGCGTTGAAGCCGGCACCGCGTCCAGCGAGCAGGCCGTGAAATCCGGCGCCGGCGCCCGCCCCCTGGCCGAGATGGCCTGGGGCTTCGCCAGCGCCCGCTGACCCCTCCACACCCCCACACACCCTTTCACTGGAGCCAAGATGAATTTCGACTACACCGACAAGGTCAAGGACATGCGCGAGCGCCTGCTCGCGTTCATGGACGAGCACATCTACCCCAACGAGGCGCGCTTCTTCGCCGAGATCGCGGCCAACCGCGCCAAGGGCAACCCCTGGCTGCCCACCACGATCATCGAAGAACTCAAGCCCAAGGCGCTCAAGGCCGGCCTGTGGAACCTGTTCCTGCCGCGCAGCCCGCGCGCGCCGCAGGGCCTGTCCAACCTCGAGTACGCGCCGATGTGCGAAATCATGGGCCGCGTGCCGTTCGCGGCCGAAGTCTTCAACTGCTCGGCGCCCGACACCGGCAACATGGAGACCTTCGAGCGCTACGCCAGCGAGGAACTCAAAGACGAGTGGCTCGAGCCGCTGCTGCGCGGCGAGATCCGATCGGCCTTCCTGATGACCGAACCCGAGGTCGCCTCGTCGGACGCCACCAACATCCAGTGCCGCATCGAGCGCGACGGCGACCACTACGTCATCAACGGCCGCAAGTGGTGGTCCTCCGGCGCCGGTGACCCGCGCTGCGCGGTCTACATCGTGATGGGCAAGACCAACCCCGATGCGCCACGCCATTCGCAACAGTCCATGATCATCGTGCCGGCCAACAGCAAAGGCATCACCGTGGTGCGACCGCTGTCGGTGTTCGGTTACGACGACGCGCCGCACGGCCACATGGAAGTCGTGCTCAAGGACGTGCGCGTGCCGGTCGGCAACATCCTGCTGGGCGAAGGCCGCGGGTTCGAGATCGCGCAGGGCCGCCTCGGCCCGGGCCGCATCCACCACTGCATGCGCTCCATCGGCGCGGCCGAACGCGCGCTGGAACTCATGTGCAAGCGCCTCAACAGCCGCGTCGCCTTCGGCAAACCGGTCTCGGCGCAGTCGGTCTGGCACGAGCGCATCGCCGATGCGCGCTGCCGCATCGAGATGGCGCGCCTGCTCACCCTCAAGGCCGCCTACATGATGGACACCGTCGGCAACAAGGTCGCCAAGGCCGAAATCGCCATGATCAAGGTGGTGGCCCCCAACATGGCCTGCGACATCATCGACATGGCCATCCAGGCCCACGGCGGCGGTGGCGTGAGCGACGATTTCCCGCTGGCCTACGCCTACGCCGGCCAGCGCACCCTGCGCCTGGCCGACGGCCCGGACGAGGTCCATCGCCAGTCCATCGCCAAGCTGGAGCTGGCCAAGCACATGCTGGTGAAGACCGAAGTGGAGATGCCGGTCACGCGCGGCTTCTGAATCTGCCTGGCGGGGCGTTCACACGGGCTTTCGGTTTCCCGTAGAGTGGTCGGCTCCTGTGCAACGCTCCCGCAAGAAAGGCAAGCTTCATGATCGACGTCTACTCCTGGCCGACCCCCAACGGACACAAGGTCCACATCATGCTGGAGGAGTGCGGACTCCGGCTCGGCCGGGACTGGCAGGTTCATGCGGTCAACATCGGCAAGGGCGACCAGTTCGACCTAGCCTTTCTCCAGATCAGCCCGAACAACAAGATTCCCGCACTGGTCGACACCGTGGGTCCCGACGGCCGGCCCATCAGCCTGTTCGAGTCGGGTGCGATCCTGCTCTACCTCGCGTCCAAGACCGGCAAGTTCCTGCCCAGGAGCGACCGCGCCAGGTTCAAGGTACTGGAGTGGCTCATGTTCCAGATGGGTGGCGTGGGCCCCATGCTCGGTCAGAACCACCACTTCCGGCAATACGCGCCCGAGAAGATCGGCTATGCCATCGACCGCTACACCAATGAGGCCAGGCGGCTCTATGGCGTCATGGACCGGCAACTGACGAACCAGAAGTTCATCGCCGGCAACCAGTACAGCATCGCCGACATCGCGATCTTCCCCTGGTTGCGCAACTGGCAGAACCAGGGCATCGACTGGGCCGACTTCCCTCACCTGAAGCAGTGGTTCGACACCATCGCCGCCCGCCCCGCGGTGCAGCGCGGCGTGGCCGTGCTCGCCGATGCGCGCAAACCGATCACCGACGACAAGTCGCGCGAAGTGCTGTTTGGCAAGACCCAGTACGAAAAGCGCTGAGCCCGGCCGGAACACCCCCATTCAACGGGTACAATTCGCCGCTTAGTCGGAGCGTAGCGCAGCCTGGTAGCGCATCTGCTTTGGGAGCAGAGGGTCGCGAGTTCGAATCCCGCCGCTCCGACCATTCATCCAAAAACAAGAAGGCCCACGGTGTGGGCCTTTTTTGTATCACCGGTCGCCCTGTCTGCCCGTAGCTCAACTGGATAGAGCAGCTGCCTTCTAAGCAGCAGGTCGGGGGTTCGAGTCCCTCCGGGCAGGCCAAACACTTCTATCGGGTTTACCCGGTGTCCGGCCCCGAGTTCATGAAGTATATTGCAGCTTCCGCATCATGAACGCCGCTTCCAGCCCCCTCATCATCCTCGTCGGCACGGTGACCAGCACCGCCGAGAACGTGGCACGTGCCATCGAGATGGACTGCGCCGACCTGATCCATCCCATCGAAGTTCACCGCATGGACGGCCTGAACATCCGTGCATTCGACCGAGATGCACTATATGTCATATGCTCGTCCACCCATGGCGCCGGTGATGTGCCCGAGAACGCGCAAGCGCTGTACGAATCCTTGGGCAGCGAGCCCAAGTACCTGGGCCATGTGCGTTATGGCGTGATTGCCCTGGGCGACAGCGTCTACCCCCAGACCTTCTGCAACGGCGGCCTGCGCTTCGACGAGCGCCTGGTCGACCTGGGCGCCGTGCGCATCGGCGAAGTATTTCGCCACGATGCCTCCGATGGCACCGAGGCCGCTGCGGCGGGCGTGGCCTGGTGCCGCGACTGGTTGGCTCAGATCCTGCAGCCCTCTTAAATTCACACATAAATGTTTTAGACCTCAAGTACGGGTAATTCTGGATCGTCAACCCCCTACCCCGCGTCTACAGTGAACCGCATTCCGGCAACCACCCACAGGAGAACTCCATGACCACCCGCCGAATCGTCCTGACCCGCAGCGCCGCCGTGATCGGCGCCGCATCCACCGGCCTGCTGCTGCCGCAGATCGTGCGCGCACAGTCCGACAAGGTGCGCGTGGGTTTCATGCTGCCGTACACCGGCACCTTCGCCCAGCTCGGCGTGGCGATCGAAAACGGTTTCCGCATGGCGCTCAACGAGCAAGGCGGCAAGCTGGGCGGCCGTGAAGTCGAGTACTTCAAGGTGGACGACGAGTCCAACCCCGCCAAGGGCATCGAGAACGCGACCCGCCTGGTGCAGCGCGACAAGGTGGACGTGCTCGTGGGCACCGTGCACTCGGGCGTGCAGATGGGCATCCACAAGGTCGCGCGCGACACCGGCGTGCTCAACCTGATCCCCAACGCCGGCGTGCACATCGCCACCCGCGCCCAGTGCGCGCCCAACGTGTTCCGCACCTCGTTCACCAACTCGCAGCCCACGCTCGCGCTGGGCAAGGCCATGGTGGCCAACGGCCACAAGAAGGCGGTCTGGATCACCTGGAACTACGCCGCCGGCGACGAAGCCTTTGAAGGTTTCGAGCAGAGCTACACCGCCGCGGGCGGCACCATCATGAAGAAGCTCGGCCTGCCGTTCCCGAACGTGGAGTTCCAGGCGCTGCTGACCGAGATCGCCTCGCTCAAGCCCGATGCCGTGGCCTGCTTCTTCGCCGGCGGCGGTGCCGCCAAGTTCATGACCGACTTCGCCGCGGCCGGGCTGAACAAGAGCATCCAGCTGTACGGCTCGGGCTTCCTGACCGAGGGCACGCTGGAGGCCGCGGGCCCGGCAGCCAACGGCGTGCTCACCACCATGCACTACGGCGATTCGCTCAACACGCCGCGCGACAAGCAGTTCCGCCTGGAATACGCCAAGGCCTTCCGCCTGCAGCCCGACGTGTACGCCGTGCAGGGCTACGACACCGGCCTGCTGCTGGTCAAGGGCGCCAATGCCGTCAAGGGCGACCTCAACAACAAGAAGGCGCTGTACGCCGCCATGGAAGGCGCGACCATCGACAGCCCGCGCGGCAAGTGGACCATGAGCAAGGCCCACAACCCGATCCAGGACATCTACATGCGCAAGGTCGAGAACAAGGAAAACAAGGTGATCGGCATCGCGCAGAAGGCCGTGGCCGATCCGGCCACCGGCTGCCGCATGGGCTGACCGCCCTCGCCTCGCTCAAGCCACCGCAGACCGGCGCCCACAGGCGCTGGTCTGGTTTTTGCTCGCCCTCTTCGTCCGTTTCTCTCCGCCCCGCTTCATGGACTTCGCCAACTTCCTGATCCAGTTGCTCAACAGCCTGCAATACGGCCTGTTGCTGTTCATGCTGGCGGCCGGACTCACCCTGATCTTCGGCATCATGGGTGTGGTCAACCTCGCGCACGGCAGCTTCTACATGCTCGGCGCCTACCTCGCGTGGTTCCTGGCGTCGCAGCTCGACAGCCTGGTGCTGGCCATCGTGCTCGGCACCGTCATCGCCGTCGCGCTGGGCTGGTTGCTGGAGTGGCTGCTGTTCCGCCACTTCTACCACCGCGACCACCTGGACCAGGTGCTGCTGACCTTCGGCCTGATCTACATCTTCGAGGAAGTGCGCTCCATCCTCTGGGGCGACGACGTGCACTCGGTGCAGGTGCCCGAGCTGCTCAACTGGTCGATCCCGCTCACCGACAACCTGTCCTACCCGGTGTACCGGCTGGTGATGTCGGGCGTGTGCGTCGCACTCGCCCTCGGCCTGTACCTGCTCATCTCCAGGACCCGCCTGGGCATGAAGATCCGCGCGGGCGCCTTCAACCGCGAGATGACCGAATCGCTCGGCATCAACATCCGCCTCATCCACGGTGTGGTGTTCGCGCTCGGCGTGGCCCTGGCGGCCATCGCCGGCATGATCGCCTCGCCGGTTTCCAGTGTGTACCCCGGCATGGGCAGCTCGGTGCTGATCATGTGCTTCGTGGTCGTCGTCATCGGCGGCATCGGCTCGGTGCGCGGCGCCCTCGTGGCCGCGCTGCTGGTCGGCCTGGTCGACACCTTCGGCAAGGTGCTGGTTCCGCAGATCGCCGGCATGGCCGTCTACATGCTCATGGCCGCCGTGCTGCTTTACAAGCCTGAAGGGCTGTTCAAACAATGAGTTCGCCCAAAGCCCAGTTGGAAAAACTGCCGCGCAGCATGCAGGTGATCCTGCTGCTGGGCGCCGTCGCCCTCGCCGCCTTCCCTCTCATGCCCCTGACCGGCGTGGACTTCTACCTGCAGATGCTCTCGCAGATGATGATCCTGGCGATCTTCGCCATGAGCCTCGACCTGCTGCAGGGCGTGACCGGCCTGGTCTCGCTCGGCCACGCCGCCTACTTCGGGCTGGCGGGTTATGCCCTGGCCTTCCTCACGCCGGCCGACACACCCATCAGCCTGTGGTGGTCGCTGCCCGTCTCGGCCCTGGGCGCCGGCCTGGCGGCATTGATCATCGGTTTCTTCGTGGTGCGCACGCGCGGCATCTACTTCATCATGGTCACCATGGCCTTCGCGCAGATGGTGTTCTTCCTGTTCTTCGACAACAAGGCGCTGGGCGGCTCGGACGGCATCTACGTGAACTTCCGGCCCGACGCCTCGCTGTTCGGCTGGACCGGCATCGACCTCGAAAACAAGACCACGTTCTACTACTTCACCCTGCTGCTCCTGGTGCTGGTGTACGCCTTCCTGCGGCGCCTGCTGTTCTCGCCCTTCGGCCGCGTGCTCGCCGGCATCCGCGTCAACGAGCACCGCATGCGCGCCGTGGGCTACGGCACCTTCGGCTACAAGCTCGCGGCCTTCACCCTGGCCGGCGCGCTGGCCGGCGTCGCGGGCTTCCTCTGGGCCGCGCAAACCGGCTTCGTGAACCCCGAGCTCATGGGCTTTCACATGAGCGCGCACGCCATCATGATGGTCATCCTCGGCGGCATGGGCAACTTCGCCGGCGCCATCGTCGGTGCCTTCGCGTTCGAGTACGTCATGCACTTCTTCAAGGACCTGACCAAGCACTGGCAGCTGCTCATGGGCAGCTTCATCGTGCTGATCGTGGTGTTCGCGCCGCGTGGCCTGCTGGGCCTGGTGGCGCAGTTCTCGCGCAAGCGGGGTGCCCCATGAGCGAACTCCTGCTCTCGGCCCGCCAGCTCACCAAGCGCTTCGGCGGTCTGGCCGCCGTCAACGACGTGTCGGTGGACCTGCACCGCGACCACATCCACGCCGTCATCGGCCCCAACGGCGCGGGCAAATCCACGCTGACCAACCTGCTCTCCGGCGACCTGCCGCCCACCTCCGGCCGCATCACGCTCAACGGCAGCGACACCGCCGGCAAGAGCCCCGAGCACATCTCGCGCCTGGGCCTGGGCCGCAGCTACCAGAAGACCAACATCTTCCTGCCCTTCACCGTGTGGGACAACGTGCGCCTGGCCGCGCAGTCGCGCGAACGGCACAGCCCCTGGAACCCGCTGCGCTGGCTCTCTTCAGCCGGCGCCATGGCCGACGTCAACCGCCGCTGCGAACGCGCCATCGAACTGGCCGGCCTCACGGCCCGCGCGACCAGCGTCGCCGGCACCACCAGCCACGGCGAGCAGCGCCAGCTGGAGATCGCCATGACCCTGGCCACCGAGCCCACCGTGCTGCTGCTCGACGAACCGCTGGCCGGCATGGGCCAGGCCGAGGCCGAACGCATGGTCGGGCTGCTGCTGAAAATCAAGAAGGATCACGCCATGATGCTCGTGGAGCACGACATGGACGCCGTGTTCACCCTGGCCGACCGGCTCACCGTGATGGTCAACGGCCAGGTGATCGCCAGCGGCACACCAGCCGAAGTCCGCGCCGACGCAGGCGTGCAGGCGGCTTACCTCGGCGAGGAACACTGATGAGCGCCCTGATCCAGGCCACCGGCCTGCACACCCACTACGGCGCCAGCCACATCCTGCGCGGCGTGGACTTCACCGTCGACAAGGGCCAGACCATCGGCCTGATGGGCCGCAACGGCATGGGCAAGTCCACCCTGCTCAAGTCCCTCATGGGCATCGTCAAACCCAGCGGCGGCAAGGTGCACGTGAAAGGCCGGGACATGACCGGCGCCGCCACCTTCGAGGTCGCCCGCCAGGGCATCGCCTACGTGCCCGAAGGCCGGGGCATCTTCGGCAACCTGAGCGTGCGCGAGAACCTCGTGATGTCGGCCCGGGCCGGCACGCAAGGCCAGCGCGAGTGGACCTACGACCGCGTGCTCGAGACCTTCCCGCGCCTGGCCGAGCGCCTGAACCACGGCGGACAGCAGCTCAGCGGCGGCGAGCAGCAGATGCTCACCATCGGCCGCGCGCTCATGACCAACCCCGACCTGCTCATCCTCGATGAAGCCACCGAAGGCCTCGCGCCCCTGATCGCCCGCGAGATCTGGCGCATCTGCGGCCTGATCCGCGAGAGCGGCATCAGCAGCGTGATCGTGGACAAGAACTGGAAACACGTCACCCAGATCACCGACCGCAACGTCATCCTCGTCAAGGGCGAGGTGGTGTTTGAAGGCAGCTCGGAACAACTGCACGCGCAGCCGGAACTGCTGGAACAGTACCTCGGCGTCTGAGAGACCCTATTCGTCGTCCGGCCCCGCCGCACGCCGGTAGACATAGCGGCCGTGCTGGCACGGATGGCAGAAGGTCCATCGGCTGAGGTGCCATTTGAACGCCGCCTGGCTCAGCACGTAGGCCGCCATGCCTCCGATCCACCAAGGCCACAAAGGCACCTCGGCCAGGTAAAGCCCGCCGGCGACCACAGCCAACACCACGGCGAACACCAGGAACTGCCGGCACCGCCGCAGTTCCTCGCCCCTTTGGGGTGTGAAAGACACGGCCCGCCGACAGCGGGTGCATGAAAGCGGCGTCATGGGCGTTCGACCCAGGGGTCCGAGGCACTGTCCCGGTGCCAGCAACGCCAACCGTGGGTGTAGGCGTGCTGGACGTACGGACCGCGCAGGACCCGAGGGAGGTCCTCCTTCGCCTGCTCGACACCCAGGAGGTGCACAGCCTCTGCCCAGTCGGAAACCAGCTTGGATGGCCGCCGGGCCAGCTCGGCATCGGCCAGACCGGCCGCCTGCTCCACCGAGCCGGCGCGAACGAGAAAGCAGGTATCGGGGCCGTTGGCGCCGCCGGTGAACACGTCGTCGGAATCGTTGCCCCAGCGGATGACTTCGTACAGGTTCATGAAGCGCCTCGCCCCTTCAGCGCGAAGGCCGCGAGCCCATGGCCGTGAGCACGCCCAGGCCGATGAACGAGGTGCCCGCGAGGCGGTTGCCCCATACACCGTGCCGCGCAGAGCGGCCCAGGCGCGGCGCGACCAGACTGGCCGTGAGCACGTAGAGGATGTCGGTGCAGCAGGCAATCGCCACGAACACGCCGCCGAGCGCCAGCGTCTGCAGCAAGGGGCTGCCCCCGTGCGCATCCATGAACTGCGGCAGGAAGGCGGCGAAGAACAAGCTGGTTTTCGGGTTCAGCAGCGCCACCACGAAGCCGTCGCGGAACACGCGCCCCAAGGGCTGCGCCGGCACTTGCGGGGCCGTGCCGTCGGTGGCGGGGGCCGCCGCCATCCACAGACGCACGCCCAGGTAAACGAGGTAGGCCGCCCCGGCCCACTTCACGACCGTGAAGGCGGCCGACGACACGGCGAACACGGCGGCCAGGCCGAGTGCGGCGCCCAGGGCATTGGCGAGGTTGCCCAGCGCCACGCCCAGCACGGACGAAAGACCGCAGGCGCGGCCCTGCGCCAGGGTGCGGGCGACGATGTAGACGACGGCGGGCCCGGGGGTCAGGGCCAGCACCAGGCTGGCGCCCACGAAAGCCAGGAGCAAAGGCGTGTCGGGAAGCATGGGGTCTCCGGAAGTCGAGACCGCCAGTATCGCTGTACCGCGAAGCCAGTCGCCGACAGCGGGTTGAAACCCGGTCAGGGCAAGGCCAGCAGATCCACGTGGCCCACGCGCAGGCCGCCCGATGCCGCCCGCGCGTGCCGCCGTTGCCGCCATGCTTCGAGCGCCGCGGTGGACGCGGGGTCCTGCTCACAGGCCGCGTGGGCCATGCCGTCGATGAGCGCGTGATGCAGTGCGCCGGCTTGCGGGCCGTGATGGCTGTGCAGCCACCAGTCGCTGGGCGCGCTGAACACCCGGTAGCCGCTGCCCTGCAGCGCGCGCCGCAGGGCGGGCACGGCCGCCGTGCCGAGCGCCGGGCCGAAGCCCTTGTCGCGCCGCTGGTGCAGGGCAAAGAGCCGGCCGACGATCGTGTCCTGCGGGTCGCCCGGCTCCCAGCCGTGGCGGCCGTCCACGCTGAGCGTGAAAAGCATGGCCGCGCGCGCCGCCACCGCCAGCGCCACGAGCCGTTGCAGCCAACTGGCGCTCACAAGGTCGAGCAAGGCCGAGGCGGTGACGAGGTGTGCCGCGTGCCAGGGCAACGTCTCCAGGTGCTGCGCGAGGTCCAGCTGCCGGCAGACGGTGGACGCCTCGAAGCCCGGGCCCCTGAGAGCGGGCGGCCAGCCGCGCAGCAGCGCGGCGTCGTGGTCCACCGCCAGCCATTGTTGCGCCCCGCCCAGCCGGGGCGCGAGCCAGCGCTGGTTGGCGCCGGTACCGCAGCCCAGGTCGATCACGCGCCAGGGGGTGCCCGCCGCAGGCGCCAGGGCGCGCAGCCGCGCGGCCAGGTGCAACCGTTTCGCAGCCTCGTCGCGCGCGGCGCGGTCGAAGGGTTCCCGCTGCTGCAGCCATCCGGCGCTGAAGCGGGCGGCTTCGCTCACACCACCGCCTCCAGCACGGCCGCGAAGCGCGCCGCCTGCTGCGGCCAGGTCGGCAGCGCGGCAGCGGCGAGGCGCGCACCGGCCGCGAGGCGTTCGCGCCGCCCGGCATCGGACAGCACACGCTCCAGCGCCACCTGCAGCGCTTGCGCATTGCCGGCCGGCACCTGCAGCCCCACCCGCGGCGGCAAGGTCTGCGCCAGCGCACCGCCGTCGGTGGCGACCACCGGCAGGCCGTGGGCGATCGCCTCGGCCACCACCATGCCGTAGCCCTCGTACAACGAGGGCAGCACGAACACATCGGCCGCCAAATAGTGCGCGCGCAAAGCCGTGCCCGGCAGTTCGCCGTGCCAGACCACGCGCTCGCCCAGCGGCGCGGCCAGGGCCTTCAGGCGCGCGGCGGTGTGGGGGTCGCGCTCCGTGTCGCCCACCAGATGCAGCACCCATGAGAGCGGCGTGAGTCCGGCAAGCGCCTCCAGCAGCACGGCATGGCCCTTGCGCGGCGTGACCGAGGCCACGCACAACAGTTGCACCGGGCCCCCGCGCCGGGGTGCGGCCTGTGGCGGGAGCACGGGGTCGGTGCCCGGCTCCACCACGGCGATGCGGGTGGGCGGCAGCCCCAGGGCCGTCACATCGGCCGCGGTGCTGCGGCTGGTCACCACCACCTGCCGCACCAGTTGCAGGGCCTGTGCCTCGGCCACGCGCAGGCGCGCGCTGTCCTTGGCGCTCAGGCCGGTTTCCAGGTGCAGGGGATGGTGCACCAGCGCCACCCAGCGCAAGCGCTGGGCATGCGGCCGCACCACCCGGGCCAGGGCGCCGAACGCCAGGCCGTCGGCCAGCACCAGCGCACCGTCGGGCAAGGCCGCGATGCGGGTCGAGGCGGCCGAAAGGTCGCTGTCGTCGGGCCACGGCCATGCCCCTGCGAGCACCTCGGGCTGCA
This sequence comes from Hydrogenophaga sp. GW456-12-10-14-TSB4, assembly GCF_059424305.1. Taxonomy (NCBI): domain Bacteria; kingdom Pseudomonadati; phylum Pseudomonadota; class Betaproteobacteria; order Burkholderiales; family Comamonadaceae; genus Hydrogenophaga; species Hydrogenophaga sp. GW456-12-10-14-TSB4. The sequence goes on from NZ_JBWKZH010000044.1 coordinate 41,679, forward strand.
CCGTCCAGCCGGCCTCGCCCAGGGCGAGCGCCAGCCGCCGGTCGTAGGTGTAGCCACCCGTGGGGGTGTGCCAGTCGCCGGGCAGCAGGAAGTGGCAGGTGCGCGGCGCGGCCATGGTTCAGGCGGGCAGCCTGCCCTCGTAGGAAGCCCAGGCCACATGCGATTCATGCAGCGTCACCTTCAGTTGCTGCAGGCCGGCAGACCCTGCATCTGGCCATGCCTGCGCCCCCAGCGCACCGGCCGCGATGCGTGCGGCGATGTGGTCGAAGATCACCTTCGCCAGGAACTCGGTGGTGGTGTTGCGGCCCTTGAATTCGGGCATCGCGTCCAGGTTCTGGAAATTGAGCACGGCCAGCGTCTCGCGCAGCACCTGCGTGGCCAGGCCGATGTCGACCACGACGCCGTCGGCATCCAGCGCCTCGCGGCGCAGCTCCAGGTCCACCACGTAGGTGGCGCCGTGCAGGCGCTGGGCCGGCCCGAACACCGCGCCCTGGAAGCTGTGGGCGATCATGAAGTGGTCTCTGACGTTGACGGCGTACATCGGAAGAAGGGCCTCGGCGAAGTGGAAGGATCACACAGGGTAGTCGATGCGCTGGCACAGCGTGTCGGGCGCATCGGGACCTGCCAGGCGCTCGAGCACCCGGGGCAGTTCCGCGAAGGGCGCGGCGTGGGTGATAAGCGGGTCCAGCACCGGCTCGGTCAGCAGCGAAAGCGCCAGCTCCAGCCGCTGGCGGTGGCTCCAGCGCCCGCGCTGGCGCGGGGCCACATGGCCCACCTGCGAACTCTTGAGCGTGAGCCGCTGCGAGTGGAAGGCCTCGCCCAGCGGCACGCACACCGGGCGGCTGCCATACCAGCTGAGCTCCAGCACGGTGGCTTCAAAGGCCGCCAGCCGCAGCGCGGTGGCCAGCCCCGCAGGCTGGCCACTGGTGTGGATGACCAGATCGGCCTGCGGCTCAGCCTGCTCGGGCAACGCAAAGCCGGCACCGAGCGCGGTCGCGATGCCGGCGCGCGCGGGGTTGGTGTCCACCACCTGCACGCGGCCTTCGGGCAGGCGCGCCGTGAGCCAGGCCACCAGCAGGCCCAGCGTGCCGCCGCCGACCACGGCGATGCGGTCGCCCGGCTCGGGGTGGGCGTCCCAGAGGGCATTGATGGCGGTTTCCAGGTTGGCCGCAAGCACGGCGCGCGCGGCGGGCACACCGGTGGGCAAGGGCACCAGCGCCGAGGCCGGTACCTGGAACACGGTCTGGTGCGGGTGCAGGCAGAACACCTCGCGCCCCAGCAGCTCGGGCGGCCCGGCCTCGACCCGGCCCACGTTCACGTAACCGTACTTCACCGGGCCGGGGAAGTCGCCCGCCTGGAACGGGGCCCGCATGCGCTGCGCCTCGACGGCCGGCACCTCGCCCCGGAACACCAGGCCCTCGGTGCCCCGGCTCACGGCGGTGTGCAGGGTGCGCACGCGCGCAAAGCCCTCAGGCAGCGGCGGCAGGGTTTCGTCGCGGATCTCGGCGCGGCCGGGCGCCACCACCCAACAGGCCTGGGCAGACACGGAAGCCAACGGATCGGAGACGGTGGGCATGGGAGTTCGCGAACAGGAGGTCCAACGGGTCGGCATAGTGTGACCCATGACTTATATTTCCATAATCCTTGAAATATCGTATTATTCAGTGCATGAACGAAACCGATGTCATCCGCGCGCTGGCCGCCCTGGCCCACCCGCTGCGCCTGCGTGTGTTCCGCGCCCTGGTGGTGAATGGCCAGGCGGGCCTCACGCCGGGCGTGATGAGCGAGGCGCTGGCGATACCCAACACCACCCTGTCGTTCCACCTGAAGGAGTTGGCTTCGGCGGGTCTGGTGACCCAGGAGCGCTCCAGCCGGCACCTGGTCTACCGCGCCGCCTACGAGCAGATGAACGGCCTGCTCGGCTACCTCACCGACAACTGCTGCCAGGGCGCGGTGTGCGCCGTGGACAACACTTCCTGCAACTGCTGATGCTTGCCATGACCTCCCCCTCGCCCCTGAACGTGCTCTTCCTGTGCACGCACAACTCCGCCCGCAGCATCCTGGCCGAAGCCACCCTGAACCACCTGGGCCATGGCCGCTTCAAGGCCTTCTCCGCCGGCAGCAGCCCGCGCGAGAACCAGCAGCCCAACCCGCTCGCCCTGGAGGTGCTGCAGCGCGCCGGCATCCCGACCGAAGGCTTGCGCAGCAAGAGCTGGGATGAATTCGGCCAGGCCGACGCACCCCACATGGACCTGGTCATCACCGTGTGCGACAACGCCGCCGGCGAAACCTGCCCGTACTGGCCCGGCCAGCCGGCCACAGCGCACTGGGGCTATGCCGACCCGTCCGAGGCCAAGGGCACGCACGAGCAGCAGCAGGAAGCCTTCCGCGAGACCCTGCTGGCCATCCGCCGGCGCCTGGAGTTTCTGGTCAGCCTGCCACCGGCGAGCGTGGACCGGCTGGCGCTGCAGCACGCGGCGCGCGAACTGGCCCAGCGCTGAGCCGGCATGATCGCGGCCGTCCTGATTTTTGCGTTCACGCTGCTCCTCGTCATCTGGCAACCCCGGGGGCTGGGCATCGGCTGGAGCGCGCTGCTCGGCGCCGGGGTGGCGCTGCTGGCGGGTGTCGTTCAGTTGTCCGACATTCCCGTGGTCTGGGACATCGTCTGGAACGCCACCGCCACCTTCGTGGCGGTCATCGTCATCAGCCTGGTGCTGGACGAGGCCGGCTTCTTCGAGTGGGCCGCCCTGCACTTCGCACGCTGGGGCGGTGGCCGGGGTCCCCGGCTGTTCGCCTTCATCGTGCTGCTGGGCGCGGTGGTCGCCGCGCTGTTCGCCAACGACGGGGCCGCCCTCATCCTGACGCCCATCGTCATGGCCATGCTGGTGGCGCTCGGCTTCTCGCCGGCCGCCACACTGGCCTTCGTCATGGCGGCCGGCTTCATCGCCGACACCGCCAGCCTGCCGCTGGTGGTGTCCAACCTGGTGAACATCGTCTCGGCCGATTTCTTCGACATCGGCTTCAACCGCTACGCCGCCGTCATGCTGCCGGTGAACCTGGCTTCGGTGGCCGCCAGCCTGGTGGTGCTCTACCTGTATTTCCGCCGCGACCTGCCCGCGACCTATGACCTGCGCCAGCTGAAGGCGCCCTCCGCCGCGATCCGCGACCTGAACACCTTCCGGGCCGGCTGGGGTGTGCTGGGCCTGCTGCTGGTGGGCTTCTTCGGGCTGGAGCCGCTGGGCGTTCCCGTCAGCGCGGTGGCGGCGGCCGGCGCGGCCATCCTCCTCGCCGTCGCGGCGCGAGGCCACGTGATCGGCACCCGCAAGGTGCTGAAGGAAGCGCCCTGGCAGATCGTGGTCTTCTCACTCGGCATGTACCTGGTCGTCTACGGCCTGCGCAACGCCGGTTTGACGGGCCACCTCGCCGCGCTGCTGGACCGCTTCGCCCAAGGCGGGGTGTGGGGCGCGGCCCTGGGCACCGGCTTCCTGGCGGCGGCGCTGTCTTCGGTGATGAACAACATGCCCACGGTGCTGGTGGGCGCGCTGTCCATCGACCAGTCCACCGCCACCGGCGTGGTGAAGGAGGCCATGGTCTACGCCAACCTCATCGGCTGCGACCTGGGGCCCAAGATCACGCCCATCGGCAGCCTGGCCACGCTGCTGTGGCTGCACGTGCTGGCCCGCAAGGGCACCACCATCGCCTGGGGCTACTACTTCCGCGTCGGCGTCGTGCTGACGCTGCCCGTTCTCGCGGTCACGCTGGCGGCCCTGGCCCTGCGCCTTGGCGCCACCTGACGTCAATCCCCCGCCAGGTGTTCCTTGCCGACAAACTTCAGACCGACCCCAGGCTCCGTGGAAATGTACCGCGGGGCCGAGGCATCGTCTCCGATCTTGTGGCGCAGCTTGCCCACCAGGATGCGGAGATAGTGCGCGTCTTCCTCGTGGCTGGGGCCCCACATCTCTCGCAGAAGCTGCGACTGCGTCACCAGCCGGCCCGGCTGCTCGACCAGGAACGCCAGCAATGCAAACTCCTTTCGGGTCAAGGTCACGGGCTGTCCCTGGACCCGTACCTCCCGCTGCGCGAGGTCGATGTGCAGGTGTCCATCGTCATAGACCGGCCCAGCCTCGCTGCGCAGGCTCGCCACCCGCAGGAAGGCGCGAATTCGCGCCATCAGCTCCTCGATGCCGAACGGCTTGGTCACATAGTCGTTGGCGCCCGCGTCCAGCAAGGCGACCTTCTCGTCTTCTCCAGACCGCACCGTGAGCACGATGACGGGCACGCGCGACCACTGTCGCAACGCCCGAAGCACGTCTTTGCCATCGCGGTCGGGAAGCCCCAGGTCAAGGACCACGATGTCCGCGCCCTTTCCCGCCAGCAGGCTCAGGCCCTGCTGCCCGGTTTCCGCCAGCAGGGTGAGGTAACCCTGCGAGCGCAGGCTGATGTCGATCAGCTTGCGGATCTGAGGTTCGTCGTCGATGACAAGGACCCGCGCGGGTGGCGCCGAATCGGCGGATGACGTCACTTTTTCATACCTCTTCGATGGACTGCTCGCCCTTGGGCAGGGTCAGCCGGACGGATGTGCCTCGCCCCTGTGGCCCCGGCAGAGCCTCGACCTTACCCATGTGCGCACCCACAATGCCTTGCACGATCGTCAGGCCGAGTCCGGTGCCTTGCCGACCCCGATCGCCGCGCTCCACACTGTAGAACATGTCGAAAATGCGGCGCCGCTCATCCGCCGGAATCCCCGGCCCCCGATCCGAAATGTCGATCTGGACGGCAGGGCCCTCAGCGAGCCTGGCCTGGACCCGGATGGGCTCGTCCGGTGGAGAGAACTTGGCGGCGTTCTCCATCACGTTGAAAAGCGCTTGCTCGATCAGCGCGGGGTGGACGTGGATCAGCCCCACCACGGCGTCGATGTCGATCTCCACCTTCACCGACGGCTCGTAGCGCTGCAGGCGCCGCGCGGCGGAGCCCACCAGCTCGTCCACGCCAATCCAGTCGCGCGTCAAGGTCAGGCCCTGCTGGCCCAGCCGGGTCATGTCGAGCAGGTTCTGGATGTACCGGTCCAGCCGTTCGCCTTCGACGCGAATGGTCTGCAGCAGATCGCTGCGGTCGTCGGCGCTCATGTCCTTGCCATACCGAGCCAGGCTGTCGGCCGCGCCGATCATGGAGGACAAAGGCGAGCGCAGGTCGTGCGAGACCGAGGAAAGCAGGGCCGAACGAAGGCGCTCCGTCTCGCCCGTCACTTTGGCCACTTCCAGCTCCGAGACCAGGCGCGCGCGCAGCGCCGCCTGGCCGATGTCGTCCGTCATGCTCTCGGCCAGGCGCCGCTGCTCGAACGACAGCCGCCCCATGGTCGAGGGAAAGTGCAGGCCCACCACGCCGAGCGTGTCCTGTTCGGACCGGATGGGCAGGAACCACCACGTGGATTGGCCGAGCGTGTCGGTGTACCGGCCGCTGGGCTGCCCGTGCCGCTGCGCCCAGTCTGCCGCGATCAGGTCTTTCTCGGTGAGCTCGCCAGCCACCGCCGACGGTCCGGACTCGCCGTTGATGCGCACCCAGGCCTGGGCGTTCAGGCTCGATTGCAGAACCGATGCACTGGCGCTGATCACCTGGCCGAGATCGGCGGCCTTGGACAGTTGGCGCGCCAGGTTCTGCATGGCGGTCGTGTGCGTGTTCGCGGTGCGCAACGAGATGACCTGCATGCGCAAGCGCGATGCCAGGCGCCCGGCGATCAGGGCGGCGGCCATGAACAGCATGACCGTGGCGACGCCCCGCGGCGCGCTGATGAGGAAGGTGAACCGCGGATCGATGAAGAAGAAGTTGTAGGCCAGGAAACACAGCACCGCAGTGATGACCGCAGCCGCCATGCGCGTGCGCGAGGCCACCAGCAGCACGGCGACCAGGAACACCGTGGAGAGGTCTTCCAGTCCCAGAAAGCGCTCGGCGACGACCGCGGCGGCAATGGCCCCGGCCGTGGCCAGCGCGATCAGGACGGGTTCGCCCTTGGCCAGCCGCTCGCCCGCCAGATCCTGGAACCGGCGGGCGCGTTGCCTCGCCTGCGGGGTGCTGACGATGGTCAGTTCGTAGCGCGCGCCTCTGAGCAACAGCTGCTGGGTCAGCGTGCGGTTGAAGATGCGCGCGATGGGTCGCTCGCGCGTGCGGCCGATCACGATCGAACGCGCGCCGCGCGCGGCCGCCGCGTCCAGCAGCGCTTGCGGGATGTCCGTGTTGTAGAGGATCTCGGTGTCGCCCCCCAGGTTGCGCGCGAGTGCAAAGGCCTTGTCCAGCTCCATCTGCCGCTGCTGCTCGGTGTGCGCCAGGGAGTGCCGCTGTGCGACCGCGCGCTCCAGGTCCTCCGCATGCAGCGCGGCGTCGGCGGAATGACCCGTGTCCACGGCCACCACGGACCAGGGCGCGCCCCGGCGCTCGGCGATGCGCGCACCCGCCCGAACCAGGTATTCCGACTGGCCCTTGCCGTCGATGGCGATGAGCACGTGGCGCTGAATCGCGATGTCCCCCAGCCCACGCGCGGTGCGCGTCTCGCGCAGGTCGGCGTCCACGTGCTCCGCCACGGTCTGCATCGCCAGCTCGCGCAACGCCGTGAGGTTGGATGGGGAGAAGAAGGCCTGCAGCGCTTGCGCCGCCTGCTCTGGCAGGTACACCTTGCCCTGGTTGAGGCGCTCGATCAGCTCGCGCGCGGGCAGATCGACCAGGCGGATGTCCCGCAGCCGCTCGAGCACCGCGTCGGGCACGGTCTCGCTGACGCGAATGCCCGTGATCTGATGCACCACGTCGTTGAGGCTCTCCAAGTGCTGGATGTTGACGGTGGTGTAGACATCGATGCCCGCATCGAGCAGCTCCTCGACATCCTGCCAACGCCGTTCGTGCCGGCTCCCCGGGACGTTGCGGTGCGCCAACTCGTCCACCAGAGCAATGGCGGGCTTGCGGGCCAGCAGGCCATCCAGGTCCATCTCATCCAGCGTTCGACCCTGGTACTCGACCTTGCGCCGCGGCAACTGCGGCAGGCCCTCCAGCAGCGCCTGGGTTTCGCTGCGGCCATGCGTCTCGATGATGCCGATCACCACATCAACCCCCTGGCGGTGCAGCTCGCGCGCGCGGGCGAGCATGGCGTAGGTTTTTCCAACGCCTGGCGCGGCACCCAGGAAGACGGTCAGCCTGCCCGCAGACTGCCGCTGCAACTCACCGATCAGGGCGTCGGCCTGCCCCGTGTTTTCAGCACCCATGTGATCTGTCTTTCTTGCAGAGACGAACCGGTATTGTGGTGGCCGGCGCCGCCTTGGCAATCGGCTTCAATGTGGCCAGCTCCGTGGCGTCCTCACTTTCTGGCAGGTGCGTTCAGCGCGTCCAATGCCAGGTTGAGGTTCAGCACATGAACGCGGGCTTGCCCGAACACGCCGAGTTGCTGGCTGTCGGTGTGCGCCGCCACGAGCCGCTCGACGGCGCTGCGCTCAAGGCCTCGCGCGCGCGCCACGCGCTCGATCTGGATGGCGGCGCCATCCGGGCTGATGTGCGGATCGATGCCCCCGCCGGACTGGGTGAACAAGTCCCCAGGGACCGCCGACGGCTCGACACCTTCACGCTGTGCGATCGCGGCGCGCGTCTCTTCCAGCCGCTTGCGCATGTCGGGGTTGGTCCGCGCCTGGTTGCTGCCGGCCAGGGACATGGTGTTGTAACCGGCCGCGGACGGGCGCGACTGGAAATAGGTGTCGCTGACGAAGGGCTGCGCCACCAGCTCGGAGCCGATGACCTTGCCGTCGCGCTCGATCAGGCTGCCGTTGGCCGTCTTTGGAAACAGCGCCTGCCCCACGCCGACGCCGGCGAGCGAATAGAGAAAGCCAAAACCGGCCAGGGAGAGGATGGTCAGCCCGATCGCGCCGCGCCAGGTGCCGCGGCCGGCCACCGTGGGATGGTCCGCATCGGCCTTGCGTGCGTTGACAGTGAGAGTGGATGTCATGGTCATGGGAAATCCTCAGAGGTTGAACAGCGCCGAGAGCACGACGTCGATGAGCTTGATCGCCACGAACGGCAGCAGCACGCCACCCACGCCATAAATCAGCATGTTGTTGCGCAGCAGATGGGTGGCACTGGCGGGCTTGAAGCGCACGCCACGCAGCGCCAGCGGGATGAGCGCCGGAATCACGAGGGCGTTGAAGATCAGCGCCGACAGCACCGCACTGTTCGGGCTCGACAGGTTCATCACGTTGAGCACGGCCATCGAAGGAATCGCCGCCGCGAAGAGCGCGGGCAGGATGGCGAAGTATTTCGACACGTCGTTGGCCAGCGAAAAGGTGGTCAGCGCGCCCCGCGTGATCAACTGCTGCTTGCCGATCTCGACCACCGCGAGCAGCTTGGCCGGGTCGGAATCCAGGTCCACCATGTTGCCCGCCTCCTTGGCCGCCTGCGTGCCGGAGTTCATCGCCAGCCCCACGTCGGCCTGCGCCAGGGCGGGTGCGTCGTTCGTGCCGTCGCCCACCATGGCCACCAGGCGGCCGCCGGCCTGCTCGGCGCGGATGCGCGCCAGCTTGTCTTCCGGTCGCGCTTCGGCGATGTAGTCGTCCACACCGGCGTCGGCGGCGATGTACGCGGCCGTCAGCTTGTTGTCGCCGGTGATCATGACGGTCTTCACGCCCATCTCGCGCAAGCGCGCGAAGCGCTCCTTGATGCCGTGCTTGATCACGTCTGACAGCTCGACGACCCCCAGCACATGGCGACCATCGCTGACCACGAGCGGCGTCGCTCCTTTGCGCGCCACTTCCGAGACGCGCGCTTCCAGCTCGGCCGGCACGCGGCCGTCCAGGGACTTGACGTGTGCCGCGATGGCATCGAGTGCGCCCTTGCGGATCACACGGTCATCGGGCAGGTCCACGCCCGACATGCGCGTCTGCGCGGTGAAGGGCAGGAAGTGCGCCTTTTCCGGGTCGGCGAGCGTTTCGCCCTTCTCGCGCGCGAGCTTGACGATGGACTTCCCTTCCGGCGTGGGATCGGCCAGGGAGGCCAGCATCGCGGCCTGGCGCAGCAGCGCGGCATCAACGCCGGCCATCGCGTGAAAGGCGGTGGCCTGGCGATCGCCGTGGGTGATGGTGCCGGTCTTGTCCAGCAGCAGCACATCCACATCACCCGCCACCTCCACAGCCTTGCCGGACTTGGCCAGCACGTTGGCCTTGAGCGCACGGTTCATGCCGGCAATGCCGATGGCCGGCAACAGGCCACCGATGGTGGTCGGGATCAGGCAGACCAGCAAGGCCACCAACAGCACGACGTTGATCTGGACGTCCACGAAACCGCCAATGAACGGCAGCGTGACGACCACGATCATGAAGGTCAGCGTCATGACCGCCAGCACGATGCCCAGGGCGATCTCGTTGGGCGTCTTC
>NZ_JBWKZH010000045.1:0-50302 GCF_059424305.1 Hydrogenophaga sp. GW456-12-10-14-TSB4
CCTATCCCCCCATGCCCCCCACGGGCACCGGGGTGCCCCCGGTGGTGACGGCGCCCGACGACACGGTGCTGCCGGCCCCGGTGCAGCGCGGCAAGAGCCTCTGGGTGCCGGTGCGCTGGAGCGAGCTGCCCGGCTGGGGGCAGGACAGCCTGCACGAGGTGTGGAATGCCTGGGTGCGCGGCTGCGAGCGGCCGGTGGCCGGCCACGCGGGCCTGTGCGCCGAAGTGCGCCAGCTCTCCATCGGCACCGCCACCGAGCAGCAGGCCTGGGTGATGCGGCGCTTTCTGCCCTACCGCGTCACCGAGCCCGATGGCAGCCTGCCCAGCGGCCTGCTCACCGGTTACTACGAACCCATCATGGCCGCCAGCCGCGTGCCCACCGCCACCTACCGCGTGCCGCTCTTCGGCCCGCCGCCGGGCTTGCGGCCCGGCCAGCCCTGGTACAGCCGCCAGGAGATCGATACCCTGCCTGCCGCGCAGTCGGCCCTGCAGGGCCGCGCCGTGGCCTGGCTGGCCGACCCCATCGACGCATTGATCCTGCAGATCCAGGGCTCGGGCCGCCTGAACCTCGTCGAGGCCGACGGCCGCACGCGCCAGGTGCGCGTGGCCTTCGCGGCGCACAACGGCCACCCCTATCAAAGCGTGGGCCGCTGGCTGCTCGACCAGCGCGCCATCAACGAGGCCTCGTGGTCGGCCATCAAGGCCTGGGCCCTGCAGAACCCGCAGCGCCTCAACGAAATGCTGTGGAGCAACCCTCGCACCGTCTTCTTCCGCGAGGAGGCGCTGTCGGAGCTGGACGCGCGCTTCGGCCCGCGCGGTGCGCAGAACGTGCCGCTCACGCCCGGGCGTTCCATCGCGGTCGATCCGCAGAGCATTCCCTACGGCACGCCGGTGTGGCTGGCGACGCAGGGCCCCACCCTGAACCTGCAGCGGCTGGTGATGGCGCAGGACACCGGTGGCGCCATCCTGGGCGCGGTGCGCGCCGACCTGTTCACCGGCTGGGGCGGGTGGAGCGACGAGGCCTACCTCACGGCGGCGGCGCTCAAGCAGCCACTGCAGCTGTGGGTGCTTTGGCCGCGATGACGCAGTGACAGCAGGTCCCTGGCCAGGTTGACCCGGGTGGCCGCGCCGGTGGGCCAGCGTTCGCCGGCGGCCTCGAAGTCCGGGTGCGTGAGGCGGATCATCAGCCGGTAGTGCTCGCGCAATTGCGCCGGCTCGAAATCCGGCGTCAGCCCCAGCAGGGTGTAGGGGTCCGAGCCCGGGCGCAGCATCACCGTGCGCACGAAGAAGCGCGCCGCGCGGCCCAGCTCGAGGTTGGTCGCGGCGGCGACCGGCAAGCCCTCCACCGCCCGCCCGGCGGCCAGCCGCATCACGCTGTCGATGTGCGCGAACAGCGGGCGCGGCTCGCGCCGCGCCACGGCGTAGCGACCGGGTGCTCGCTCGAAGGCGAGCAGGGCGGGCAGCAGGCGTCTCCCGTCGGGCGGGTTCATTTCAAGCGGTGGACGGGTCCAGGGTGGGCTCGATGCGGGTGCCTGGCGGCAACGCGACCGGGGGCGGGCTGCGCACCGGTGCCGGGCGCGGCGCGGGGGGCGCGCCGTGGCCGTAGTAGGCCGCGTAGGCGTGGTCGTTGTTGTGCTCGTTGCGCGCGTGCGTGAGGACCACGCCCATGGGCGACAGACCCGCCGTGCGCAGGCGGCGAAGCCCGTCCTTCATGCTGTCCTTGCGCGTGCCGCCGGCCTTCACCGCCAGCACGATGTTCGGGATCTGGTTGCCCAGCACGATCGCGTCCGCCAGGCCCAGCAGCGGCGGCCCGTCGATCACGATCTGCGTGTAGCCCAGGGCCTGCGCCTGCTCCAGCAGGGTGCCCAGCCTTGGGCCCATCAGCAGCTCCACCGGGTCCGGCGGTGTGGGGCCGGCCGTGATCACGCCCAGGTTCGCCACCGTGGTGTCCTGGATCGAGCCCGCGATCGCACGGTCGGCCTCCAGCAGGGTGGACAGGCCGCGCTCGTTGGACAGCTTGAGCATCTTGTGCAGGCCGCCCTTGCGCATGTCGGCGTCGATGAGCAGCACCTTCTGGCCCAGCTGGGCGAAGTTGATGGCCAGCGCCAGCGCGGTGGTGCTCTTGCCTTCGCCGGTGCCGCAGCTCGTCACCATGAAGCGCTGGGGCGGGCCCTCGGCCGAGCCGAACTGCAGCACGGTGCGCACGGAGCGGTAGGACTCGGCGAAGGTGCTGCGCGGTTCCCGGTGGGCCAGCAGGGCCACCGGTTCGCGGCGGACCCCGGCGCTGCGGGTGTACGGGATCAGGCCCAGCAGGGGCAGGCGGTACTGGCCCTCGATGTCGTTGACGCTCTTGACCGAATCGTCCATCTGCTCGCGCAGCAGGGCGGCCAGCATGCCCAGGAACAGGCCGAGCAACACGCCGAGCCCGATGTTGACCTTGAGGTTGGGCGCGGCCGGGAAGCGCGGCACCGAGGCCTGGTCGACGATGCTGATGTTGTTGGTGGTGATGCCCGCGGTCACGCTCACTTCGCGCAGGCGCTGCAGCAGGCTGTCGTACACCTGCCGGTTGGTGTCGAGCTCGCGGCTGAGCAGGTTCATGTCCACGCTGCGGTCCTGCACGGTGAGCACCTCGCTGCGGCTGGCGGCCACCTTGTTCTTGAGCTGCTCCTCGGCCTTCACGGCGGCCATGTACTGGCCCTGGATGCTGGACAGGATGTTGTTCACCTCGGTCTTGATGCGGCCGTCGAGCTCGGCGATCTGGGCCCGCGCCTGCACCATGGCGGGGTAGTCCGGCTTGAACACGCTGCGGTTCTTGGCGTAGTCGGCTTCCAGCCGGGCGCGCTGCTCCTTGTAGGCGCGGATCGCCTCGTTGACCACCGCCTGCGGCGCGCTTTCGGGGTTGAGCCGGACCTGGTTGTACAGGGTCTCGGCCTTGATGCGCTCTTGCTGCGCGTGGGTCAGCGCGGTCGAGAAGTCCACGAAGGTCTGGGTGGTGGCGCTGCCCTTGTCGCCCAGGTTCAGGATCTGGTTCTTCTTGGCGTACTCGTTGATGACGCGCTCGCTGTCTTCCAGCTTGGTTTTGCTCTGGCGGATCTGTTCCTCCAGGAACTGGCGCGCATAGACCGACGATTCCAGCCGGCGCTCGATGTGCATGGCGATGAAGGTCTTGGCCATGGTGTTGGCGATGGCGGCGGCCAGCGCCGGGTCGGCGTTGCGCACGCCGATCTGCACCAGGCGCGAGTTGCGCACCGGCTCCACGGTGACCGCCTGCTGGAACTGCGCCACCGTGGCCGCCCGGCTGAGCGAATCGGGGGCGGGCGGTGCCGGGGCGATCAGCGCGTGCAACTGGCTCCACGCCTGGCGGCCCACGGCCGCGGCCTGGTCCATCAGCCCGCTGCTGGCCGCCGAGGCGGCCTCGGGTGCGAGCGGTTCGGGTGCGGTGCTCATGCCACCAGGCTTGTGCAGGCCCATTTCATCGATCACGCGCTCGGCCAGGCTGCGGCTCTTGAGCAGCTCGACCTGGGTGCGCAATTGCAGCTGATCGGACAGCGGGCCCTCTTCCACCTCGACCTCGGTGTTGAAGCCCACCACCTTCTGCGCCGCGCGGTCGATCTGCAGCATGGCCGAGCTCTGGTACTCCGGCGTGATGCTCAGCGTGTACGCGCCGGCCGCCAGGGAGCACAAGGCGGCGATGCCCAGGATGGTCCCCTTGCGCCGCACCATCGCGCGGTAGATGGTGCGCAGGTCGAGGCGGTCCTCGGTCAGCGCGATGGTTTCGCCGCGGGAACGCGACCGCTCGGACGGGCCGGCCTCGCGGTACAGGCTCGGTGCGTCCCGTGGGTCCGGGACGTAGGGCAGGTGGTGTTGGTCGGTGGTCATGGCGGATCTCCCGTCACTTGAAGGGGTTGAGCGTGCTCAGGATGTCGCTGAAGAGCGAATCCCTCAGCGCGGTGCGCCGGGCATTGCGCTGGACCACGATCACGTCGTCCGATCGGATGTTCGGGTCTTTCTCCTGGCCGGCACGCACCTTGTCGAGGTCGTAGGTGAACTGCTCGCGCGCGCCGGCTTGCCCCTGGCGGTAGACGACGATCTGGTTGATGTCGGCATAGGGGGCGAAACCGCCCGACAGGGCCAGGGCGCGCAGCAGCGTGAGCTGGCCCGTCATCGGGTAGATGCCGGGGCGGATCACCGCGCCCTCGATGGCCACGCGCTGCGTGGTGAACTCCTTGATGAAGAGCGAGACCTGCGGGTCCTGCAGGTACTTCTCCTTGTACCTGGTGGCGATGCGGTCTGCCGCCGCTTTCGCGGTGAGGCCCGCCACCGGCACCTGGCCGATGAGCGGCAGCGAGATCTCGCCCGAGGCGTTCACGCGCACGTCGCGTTTCATGTCGGGCACGCCGAACACGTCGAACTCCATCAGGTCGTTGGCGGTGATCTGGTAGTCGGCGCCCGCGGTGGACGGCGCGGCCAGTGGTGCGCCCATGGCCTCGGCACTCGACGCGCTGCGTGCCACCACGGGGTGGGCCAGGGTGCCGGTCGGTGCTTCGGGGGTTTGCGCGTGCAGCGGCAGGGCGATGGCGAGGGCCAGCAGGCCCATGAAGCCCAGGTACTGGGTGGGGGTGGTTTTCATCGTGTCACTCCTTGCTGTTGTGGCGCCGGTGAATCGTGCAGCGCGCTGTCGCCCGGCACCAGGGCTTGCAGCTGCGTTTCAAAGCGGCGCAGGATCGTGTCCTGGCTCAGTTCGGCTTCGGCGTAACGACGGCCCTGGGCGCCCAGCGCGGCGCGGCGCGCCGGGTCGGCGGCCAGTGCGCGCAGGGCCTCGGCCATGGCGGTGGGGTTCTCGGGCGGCACGACCACGCCGCAGGCCGCGTCGTGCTCGACCACGCGGCACAGCTCGGTGTCGGCCCGCGCGGTGGCGAGCACGGCGCGCCCGCTGGCCAGCATGCCGGTGAGCTTGGAAGGCATCACCAGGTCGGCCGCGTCGGCGCGCTGCGGCAGCAGGTGCACATCGGCGAGGCCCAGCCAATCGCTCAGCCGCTCCAGCGGTTGCAGGTCCAGAAAGCGCACGTTGGACAGGTCCGCGCAGCGCGCCTGCAGATCGGCCTTGCCGGAGCCGTCGCCGCCGATCACGAGCTGGATGCGCGGGTCGTCCTGCACCAGGCGGGCCACGTCGGCGAGGATGTCGAGGCCTTGCTTGTTGCCCATGTTGCCGGCGTACAGCGCCACCACGGCATCGGGCGCGAGCCCGAGCTCGGCGCGGTAGGGGCTGGGCGCGGCCAGCGGCGCGATGCCGCCGATGTCGACCCAGTTGGGGAAGTGCACGGCGCGCTGGGCCTCCACGCCCTTGCCGCGCGCGCGCTCGACCATGCGGCCCGAGAGGGTGGAGACGCGGTCGAAGCGGCGCATCAGCCAGCGCTCGGCGCGCTCCACCCAGCGGCGCAGCGTGCCGCCCTGGATGAGGCCGAGGTCGAATGCGGCGTCGACCTCGTAGTCCTGGATGTGAAGCCAGCTCTTGGCACCGCGCAGCGAGGCGAAGGCCACGGCGGCGGGTGCGCACATCAGAGGCGGCTCCACCACCCACACCACGTCGGGCTTCCAGCGCCATTGCGCGATCAGCACCGGCAGGCTGCTGAGCGCGAAGCTGCCCAGGTGCAGCAGGCGCTTGAGACCGCCCGGCCGTTGCGGCACCCACAGCGGCGTGCGGAACACGCGCACGCCGTGCCAGGTCTCGCGGCGGTAGCGGTCGGCGCGGTGGCCCTCGCCGACCTGCCAGGCCGGGTAGTAGGGCGGCGCGGTGATGGCGCGCACGTCGTGCCCGGCCTCGGCCAGCCAGCGCGCCATCTCACCGGTGTACTTGCCGATGCCGGTGAGCTCGGGCGCGAAGTTGATGCCATAGATCAGGATCTTCATGGCTTCCCCTTGGCCTTGGCTGTCGGCGCGGCCTCGCTCGAGAACGCGCGCACGCCCATGAACTTCGTCTGGTAGTCGTTGACGTTCTTGCGGCTCTGCGACGACACGATCAGGTAGAAGTTCTGCCGGCGCGCGATCTCGGGCACATAGGGCGCGGTGGCTTCGAGCACCTGCTGGCCGTTGACCCACCAGCGCACGGTGAGCGTGGCGGGGTCGTACGACACGCCGAACACGTTGGGGCGCGTGCGGTCCAGCGGCACTTTCGAGGTCGGGTTGGGGTTCTGGATCTTCTTGTAGTTGGGGTAGATGCCGGTCCACGAGATGGCGGTGTGGTGGCCGCCCGGGCCGAAGCCGCCTTCGTCGATGTCGAGCTCGAACCAGCGCTCGAAGCTCCTGGGGTCGCCTTCGTACACGTCTTCCATGCGCAGGTTGTGCTCGATCGGCATGAGCCAGATGGCGGGGAAGTTGTCCGGGTGGGTGTTCGAGAGCACGGTCTGGGCTTCGATGTAGAACGGCCGGTTGCCCGCGAGCAGGGGGAAGCCGCCCGGGGTCGCATCGGTCTTCACGGTGGTGAGCAAGGCGCCGCGCTTGATCACCACACCGTCCTGCGCCGTGTCGTACATGCTGGGGCTCTTCGCGCCGATGGCGTAGAAGCCGGCGTAGTACTTCTTCCCGTCGGCGCGGCCGGTGAAGTCGACGTCTTCGACGCGCGGGCAGTCGCGAAAGAGCGGCTGCGTCGCACCCACCTGTTGGGCGCCGGGCGGCACCGACGCGTCCTGGCAGATCAGCGCGTCCTCACTCTGTGCCCATGCGGAGGCCGACACGAACAGGCTGGCCAGCAGCCAGGCGCGCGACGGGGTGAAGGAGGTGCTGCGCATGGGGTTCCTTTCGTTCTTCAGGGCCGCGTGGCCAAGGGGCGCGGCGGGACATCCGGGCGCGGTGCCTCCGGCGGGGGTGCTGGCGGCTGCGCCACCAGGCGGTGGCCGGTGAGCCGGCTCAGCTCCGCGCAGATGAGGGCTTTGTCCTGCAGGTGGGCCACGGCGCGCTCCAGCTCCATCACCTTCGCGCCGACCAGGAAGCGGTACCAGCAGCCCTGGAGGAAGTGGTAGACCAGGCCGCTGCGGCCGTCGAGGAAACCGAGCTGGACGATGTAGCGCCACAGGAAGTACAGGGTGGCGCTGACGGTGAAGGGAATGCGGTTGTAGATGCGTTCCTTCACCCAGCGTTTGAGTGCGGCCTGGGTCGAGGCGCTGTGCGCGTTGAGCGCCTCGTCGCGTGCGAACAGGTGCAGGCGCTGGTTCAGGACCTCGATGGCTTCGCGCGTGGCGTACTTGTTGTGCTTGTCGGTGAAGTAGCCCAGGTCGTGCAGGTTGTGGTCGGCGAAGCCCCCGTCGAAGGTGACGGTGCGACCGCCCCAGACCACCATGTGCTCGTCCATCCAGCGGTCTTCGATGCGGCCGTGCCCATGGCGCCACAGGCGCAGCATCACGAGCGGGTAGCGCCCGCCGTGGCGCACCCAGCGGTCCATGAAGATGTGTTTGCGCTTGAAGTTGATGCCCACCACATCGGCCGGCAGGCCGGGCAGCTCGGAGGCGATGCGCTGGGCCAGGTCGGGCTCGATGATCTCGTCGGCGTCCAGGCGCAGCACCCATTCGCCGCGGATGTCGAGCGTGTCGAGCGCCCACTGGAACTGTTTGGCCTGGTTGATGAAAGCGTGGGTGTGGACCTCGGCGCCGAGTTCGCGGGCGATGTCGCGCGTGTCGTCGTTGGAGCCGGAGTCGACCACGCAGATCTGATCGGCGAACGGCCAGATGGAGCGGATCGCGCGCTCGATGTGGATCGCTTCGTTGTAGGTCAGGATGATGGCGGTGATGCGCATGGCACTCTCCTCACGCGTGCAGCGTGGCGATTTCGGCCGGCGGTCTTCTCGGCGAGAAGGCCACGCGGGTCTGGGGTGCGATGGGTTCGCCGAAGGCGATCATCATGATCAGCCGCTCGCCCGCGGGGATGCCCCCCACCCGGCGGATCGCGGACTCGGTCTTGTGGTCGATGGCGAGGTTGAGCGGGCAGGCTCCCCAGCCCATGGAGCGGCAGGCGAACATCAGGCACATCGCGAACAGCGCGCCGTCCACATAGGCCTGGTTGCGCTGGCCGGGGCCACCCCAGGCGCAGATCTCGGAACTCACCACGAACAGGTTGCCCACCGTGGGCGCAAAGCCGCGCGAACCGCCTTGCAGGGCCAGCAGTTCCTGGATGCGCGCGCGGTCCTGATAGACGTGCACGCGAGAGGCCTGGCGGTTGCACTGCGAGGGCGCCTGCTGGGCCTGCGCGATGGCCTCGACGATGCGCTCGCTGGCCAGCGGCGTGGGCCGCATCGCGCGGATGCTCGAGCGGCTGGCCAGCAGGTGCGGCAGGTCTTCGGGCATCTGCCCCTGAAAGAAGACTTCGCGCGTGCCTCCCTTCCACGGCCGCGGGACCCTGGCCTCCCAGGCCTTCAGGAAGGCCGTGATCTCATCGAGCAAGGGGTCGGTCAGGCCGGCCTTCGCGTGGAAGTCGGCATAGGCCTCCAGCGCACCCAGGGACATGTGGGCCGGCACCGTCGAATGGGCGATGTCGTAGTGCGACAGCGCGTTCATGACGAAGCGGATCTTGTCCTTGCCGAACAGCGGCTTGGGATCCGGCAGCGACAGGCCCTTCTCGATGGTGTGGGCCTCGATGAGGATTTTGTAGAACGCGCGCTTGGACTTGTCCACGAACGGCGAATACGAGTTGAAGCGCAGGAACAGCACGGCATCGCGCATCGCCTCGCTGAAGATGCCGGTGACCTTGAGCAGTTTGCTAAGCATGGCGGTGCTCCCTCACCACGCGGTCCTTGATCTTCCGGCAAGGATGGCCGGCGCAGACGGACCAGGCCGGCATCTCCTTGAGCACCACCGATCGCGCCCCGATGACGGCCCCTTCCCGGATCACCACGTTGGGATGCACAAAGCTCTCGGCCGCGATCCACACGTGGTCCTCGATCGCGATGGGACCGGTGATCAGCGGGCGGGACAGGGAGCGGATGTCGTGCGAGCCGGCGCACAGGAAGCTGCGCTGGCTGACCGCGACCTTGGAGCCGATGGTGATGCGGTCCATGCTGTAGCAGTCCACGCCATCGCCCAGGGCGGAGAACTCGCCCATGACCAGGTTCCACGGCGCCCAGACGCGGCACGACGGCGCGATGCGGCAACCGGTGCCGATCCGGGCCCCGAACGAGCGCAGCAGGAAGCGCCGCCACCCATGCAGGGCCCAGCGCGGTGTGGGCCGGAACGCGAGCAGCCACACCACTTCCCACGCCCAGCGCCGCAGCTTGTCCGAGGCGGTGAACCGGTTGCGGTACCGAAGGGAACCGAAGTCGCTCATGGGGTTCATGGGGTCACCGCCTTCAGTTGCCCGCTCAGGAACTCGTTGCCGGCCTGCCGCAGGTCCGCCAGACGCCGGTCCACCGCGGCCCAGTCGATCTCCGCGGTCATCAGGGCTTCGGTGTTGTCCGCCGAGAACGACGGTGCAAAGCGACTTTCCAGACCGACGGCCCGCAGCAGGTGGAGGGCTCGGGCATTGGCCGTCGCCTTGTCGCCGGTCAGCCCGGCCACGATGAAGGGCTTCTTGAACAACAGCGAGAACACGGTGCCGTGGAAGGAGTTGGTCACGACAAAGCGGGCGTTCTTCACCAGGGCCACCCACTCGGCCGGATCGGGGTAGACCGTCTGGCCGATCTCGACCCAGCGCCGGTGCGGGTTGTGCGGCGAGAGGATGGGGCAGCCCAGCTGGCTGGCCACGAGCTCGGCCGTCTGGCGGATGTTGTCGGGCGAGCGCAGCCCGTAGCAGAAGAGGTACGGGTCGGCGACGGGGTCGGTGGGCGCCGGGTCGGTCAGCTCCGCGTAGTTGTTGAGCAGC
Source organism: Hydrogenophaga sp. GW456-12-10-14-TSB4 (assembly GCF_059424305.1). Classification (NCBI taxonomy): domain Bacteria; kingdom Pseudomonadati; phylum Pseudomonadota; class Betaproteobacteria; order Burkholderiales; family Comamonadaceae; genus Hydrogenophaga; species Hydrogenophaga sp. GW456-12-10-14-TSB4. The sequence continues at coordinate 9,846 of NZ_JBWKZH010000045.1, forward strand.
AGGGTCGGGTCGGGCACGTTGGCGGGCCGCTGCCCGGTGGTCCGCTCGACCAGCGTGACCCCGGAGGCTTCGCGCACCGAAATGGCGTCGAAGTTGTGCAGCAGCTCGGGCAGCTGCGCGGCCTCGTCCGAGGACACGCGGTCGCGGCCGAAACTGGCGGCGTACGAGATCTTGCGGGCCCGGAACGACTGGGCGAAGGCCAGGAAGTAGTTCGGGTCGAACCCGAAATGCTGGGACGGGCTCCAGATCTGGTCGCTGCCCGCCACGATCAGGTCGTAGGCCTGCGCCGCGGCCAGCGAGGCGCCGTTGTCTGCGGGTGCGGCATCGGACGGGATGCCCAGGAAGTGTTCCCGGAAGCGGACGAATTTTTCCCGCTGGCCCCGGTGGCCGAAGTGCTGGTGCAGGAACGAAGACACCGCCAGGTAGACCACCTTCAGGTCGGCCTTGAGCTTCGCGCGCGACGTGGGCACGCAGAGCCGGCCGCCGTGTTCGATGTGCGCGGGCCGGTAGTCGATGAAGCTGGCGCGGTGGCCCCGCTCCGTCAGCCAGCGGCGCAAGGCGTAGGCCTGCAGCGCGGCACCGTAGTTGTCGCTGAAATGGAAGGTGAGAATGCCGATGTTCATTGGGACACCTCCGGTTTCCATGGGCGGTTGGCCGGCTCGGATGCCAGCAGGCGCAAGACGTTCTTTTGAAAGCGGGCGGCCACCGCGGCCCCACCCAGGCGGGCCGACTCGGCGGCGGCCAGCGAGGCGCGGTTCCAGTGGAAGTCCTGGCAGAAGCTTTGCAGGCGCTCGCGCAGCGAGCGGGCGTCACCGGCCTCGAAGACGTAACCGTTGCGGCCGTTCTCGATCAGGTCGCTGGCGCCGCAGCGGTTGCTGCAGATCACCGGGGTGCCCACCATCAAGGCCTCGTTGACCACCGCGCCCCAGCCGTCGAAGCGGCTGGGCAGCACCAGCACGTCGGCCGTGGCCATGGCCGCGACGGTTTCGGCGTTGGGCATGCCCGGCGAGAAGCGCACCCGTTCGGCGATGCCGAGTTCCCGGGCGAGCTGCTGGAGCGGTTGTTCTTCCGGCCCCTTTCCGATGAGGCGCAGGCGGGCCGCGGGCGCGGCGAGCTGGCTGAAAGCCTGCAGCAGCAGATCCACCCGCTTGCGCGGAATCAGCTGGCCCACGTACAGGATCTCCGGGTGCTCGCGCTGCGCGGGCGCAGGCGGCACCGGCGTGCGGTCCACCACGTGCTCGAAGGGCACGATGTGCGCCCGGGGGTAACCGCAGGCCGCGAAGAAGCGCGCGCCGCCGTAGCGGCCCGAATGGCCGATGCAGAACACGCCGCTCAGGTGGCGCCGGTAGCGCAGCGCGTCCCAGGTGTAGGCCAGCCAGCGGGGCAGCAGGCGCGCGCCCGGTTCGTAGCGGTTTTCGGTCATCAGGAAGCGGTGCACCGGGGCGCCCAGGCTGGCCTGGAAGGCGGTCAGCGGCAGCGCGAAACCGCGCAGGCCGAAGAACACCTGCACCGAGCCGGGCAGCGTGGCCAGTTCGGCGATCTGCGCCGGCGTGGGCGCCAGGTGCACCCGCACCCGGCCGGTGTCGGGCACCGGGTAGCCGCGCTCGCGGTAGTAGGCAGGCAGGTCCTGCGTCACGCACCAGTGCACGGTGTGGCCGGGCTGTTCGGCCAGGGCCCGGATGTACGCGGCCTGGTGGAACATCAGGTAGGAATGCCAGAAGACGTAGGTCATGTCGGTGCTTCAGGTGATCAGACGGGCACGGGGGGCAGCAGGCGCGAGACGCCGTTGACCATGCGGTTGGAGAGCCATTGCGTGAGGACGGAGAACACCACCAGCGGCACCAGGGCCAGCGGCAGCAGCACGGCGTGGCTGTAGGGGTAGTTCTGCGCCTCCAGCCAGTGGATCCACGCGGTCTGCGTGAGATAGATCTCCAGCGTGAGGCCGGCCAGCAGCGCGATGGCCGGGAAGAAGGGCATGGCGCGCAGGGGCCGGACCACCGTGTCGGCCGCCAGCACCTGGTAGCTGAAGAAGATGATGGGATAGAGCAGGACGTGGAAGACGAACTGCAGCTGGCCCAGGTCGAAGCGGAACACGGTGAGCTTGGCGACCAGGAACGCCAGCAGCGACAGCACCAGGCCCGCGATGGCCGCCAGGCTCAGCTCGGGCGTGAGCCGCAGGCGCGCGACCAGGCAGCCCATGAGGGTGATGCCGAAGTAGTTGATCCACTTGAAGTAGTCGTCGCCTTCGACGACGAAGCGGCTCAGATCGAGCTGGCTGTAGAAGACGGCGTAGGGGATCAGCAGCAGGCCCATGGCGATGGCGATGCCGCGCGCTGGCAGGCGGGCCAGGTAGAAGATCGGCACGTAGAACGCCATCACGGCCGAGATGAACCAGAACGGCGTGGGCCAGACGAAGGTCTTCACCAGGTCGGCCGGGCTGGCGATGTCGATCATGCCGACCGCGAGCATCACGCAGGCCACCAGGATGGCCGCCGGATACAGGCGCAGCACGCGCTTGCGCAGGTACGCCAGCAGCGACAGCTCGGCGCCGCCCGACCCACCGGCGTTCAGGCTCATGGTCAGCCCGAAGCCGGAGAGAAAGAAGAACAGCGCGTTGCCGATGGCCCCGCCGGTGGCGATGCGCGGGTCCGGCACGAAGGCGTCCAGGTGCGACAGGGTGATCAGGCACGTGGCCATGAACAGCATCAGCGTGGTGTCGGTGGGTCTGCGGGTCATTTCAAGCTCCCATCCTGGGTTCCTGACGCGACGTCAGGTGAGAGAAGGTCTCGCGACCGGGCGCCAGCGGGCCACGGGCGCGCGGGCGGAACTCGGGCGGGCGCCGGGTCTGTGGGATCGGGCGGGCGATGGCGATGGGGTGCAGGTTGAGCTGCAGCACCAGCACGAAGATCCAGAGCGAAAACGGATTGCCCACGCCGATCAGGTAGCGGTTGAAGATGGACTGGGCGAGGATGAAGACCACCATCAGCCCGGCGAGGAACAGCTGGTAGCGGGCATGGCCCGGGCGCAGGCCGTGGGTCAGGGCGCGGCAGGCCGTGACCACGAAGGTGAGCAGGATGAGCGTGCCGAACACGAGGCCGTGTTCCAGCGCCAGGTTGATGTAGGAACTCTCCACCGGGAAGCCGATGAGTTCGGGCAGCGCCGAGCGGATGCCGGTGCCGGTGAGCATGCGCACGCCGTCGGAGAAGATCAGCTCGATGCCCGCGCGCCAGATGTCGGTGCGCCCGGTTGCACCGGAGTCCACGCCCCGCGTGGGCGACTCCAGGTCGAGGATGAGGGTGAGGTAGGCCTGGATGTCGGCCCACTTGAAGACCACGAACGCCAGCGCGGCGATCGCCGCCAGCACCAGGCTCAGGCGCGAGCGGGCCGAGCCGCGCAGGGCGATCAGGATGACGCCGGTGGCGCCCGCGACGGCCAGGGCCAGCATGCCCGCGCGCGCCGACGCGGCCAGCAGCACACACAGGCACAGACCCACCATGGCCAGCGCGAAGGCCTTCTGCAGGTTGCGCGGCGCGGCCAGGAAGCGCTGGAAGAACAGCAGCGCGCCACCGCCGTACACGAGACCGCTCAGGTTGGGGTGCATGCCCAGGGGCTGGTAGCGGACCAGCCCGAGGCCGTACTCCACATTGCCCGTGAGAGACGCCAGGAGATCCTGGTGTTCGAGCAGCAGCACCGAGGCCACCAGCGCCACATAGGCCCAGCGGAACACGGCGATGAGCTCGCCCGCCGTGCGGTGCCGCACCAGCATCGACATGCCCACCAGCACCAGCAGCAGCATGGCGCCGTACAGGGTGGAGAGCACGTTGCCGGTGAACCAGGCCACCAGCATGGCGAACAGGAAGGCGGTGCCGAAGATCCATTCCACCAGGCTGATGCGAACGCGCTGGGTGTCGCCCGAGAGCACGGAGAAGAAGGCGGCCATCAGCAACAGGCTGATGGCGCCCATTTGCGCGGCCTGCAGCGCCGGGCCTTCGTAGTACCAGCCCGTGAGGTAGATCGAGGCGCCCAGGAGCCAGCGCGAGAGCTGCGTGTTCAGGGCGCGCATGGGACACCCGCAGGGGCGAAGGCCGCGTGGAGGTTCTGCATCGCGGGCCGCCAGTCGGGCGAGGCCGTGATGTGCCGCAGCTGCTCGACCGTGGTGACCAGGCGGCGCGGCTCGTTGGTCGACAGGAGCAGGCGGGTGTTGAAGCGGGCCAGCGCATAGGCCAGTGCCAGCGAGCCGCTCGCGCTGGCCGGCTCCGTGCCGCGAGGCAACAGGCTGGCCAGCTGCTCGGTGAGGCGGCGGTCGAGCGCCATGGCCTGCTGCACGGCGGGCGCGGTGAAGCGCAGGGCGCCGTGCAGCACATCGGAGGGGTCGACCGTGGTCCACGTGGCGTCGGGTGGCGGGCAGCGGTACTGCAGCACCGAGCCGAAGCGCACCAGCTGGTACAGCGGGTCGCCGGTGGAGCTGCCGTAGGCGCCCAGGCGCCCTGTGTCGACGTAGCGCTCGAACAGCGCTTCCAGGGGCGCGAGCGCGTGGTGGCTGCGGGCCTCGTGCAACAGCAGGAAGTCCACGCGATCGCGCTGCAGCTGCTGCAGGCTGGTCTCGAACGATTGGGCGACGAAGCCGGCGTCGAGGTTGCTCGGCGCCGCGCGCCGCGTCATGCCTTGGAGAACGGCCTGGCGCAGCCCCGGCACCCAGCGCGCCAGCGGCTTGACCACTGCGCGCGCCTTCTGCATCAGCCCCGGGGACGCGGGGCGCGCAAGGCCGACCTTGGTGGCGACCAGCACGTTCTCCTGCCGGCCCTTGAGCGCATCGCCCAGCACGGACTCGGACGACCCCAGGCCATAGGGCGGCGCGGTGTCGAAGTAGCGGATGCCCAGGTCCAGCGCGGCGTGGATCAGGCGCAGCGAGGTGGCCTTGTCGCGACCGCCCTTGAGGCGGCCACAGCCAAAGCCGAGCCTGCCCGTGAGCAGATCGGGGGTGTTCATGTCGAGGCCTCCTGGCGCAACTGCTCGGCCAGCCGGGCCGTGAGGGCCATGGCGGTGAACGTGGGGTTGGCGTAGCTGGAGGTGCGGAACACCGCGGCCCCGGCCACATAGAGGTTGTGGGTGCCGAACACGCGCAAGTCGCGGTCGACCACGCCGTCGCGCGGGTGGTGGCCCATGCGGGCACCGCCGCACTGGTGGTAGGTGTCGGTGGCGCGGTCGAGCGCGCGCGTGTCTTCGTCGGCGAGCAGCGCGTCGATCTCCACGCGGGCCAGTCCCGCCGCCTGCAGGCTGTCGCCGATGCGGCGCATGAAGGCGGCCATGGCGCGCAGCTCGGGCTGGCCGCCGATGCGCCAGTCCAGCGCGGCCAGCGGCATGCCGAAGCGGTCCTTGCGCTCGGGGTCGAGGGTGATGCGGCTGTCGTGCCGGGGCAGCTGTTCGGCGTGCATGACGAGCCAGACGCCGCGGTCGGCCGGGTTGTGGATGCGGTGGTGCCGCAGGTACTGCACGATCATCGGCAGCCAGGCGCTGCCCATGCCCCGCAGGTGGCGCAGCAGCTCGCCCAGGCCCTGGCGCGGCAGGGCACCGCGCATCAGCGAGCGGGCCATCACCTTGAGGTGCTGCAGGTGTTCGGCGATGCTGGACTCGAACGCGAAGTAGCCGGTGACCTGGAGCGCCGGGTCGGCGCCGATGCCGGCCGCGCCGGTGGCCAGCCGCAGCTTGGGCTGGTACTTGTGGCCGCCCAGCACGATGTTCTGGAAGGTGCGCAGGAAGCGGGGCTTGTCCAGCAGGTGCACGCGGCCGCCGCGCATCTCGAGGTGGTCCTGGAAGCCGCCGCCGACCCAGGGGTTGCCGATCCAGGGTGCCTGGGGCTGCTCGGCCGCGCAGGCCAGCAGCAGGCGGGCGATCTCGATGGTGCCGTTGGCCAGCACGACGCGCTGGCCGGCGACGGCGGTGAGGCTGCCGTCGGGCCGTGCCACGCGGACCGTGCTGACGCGCTCGCCATCGGGCGACAGGTCCAGGCCCGTGACATGGGCGTGCAGCAGCACGGTGAGGTTCGGCGCGTTCTGCAGGCGCTCGCGGAAGTGCCGCGCCATGGCGGGTTCCTTGAGCCAGCGCGTGAGGAACAGCGTGAACCCGGGAATCTCGGGGTATCCGCCGCCGAAGAGCTTGCGGGCCTGGGGCGTGTCTTCGTCGAGCGCATCGGCCAGGCGCAGCTCTTTCGCCACCGCTTCGTACCAGGGCAGCAGGTCTTCGTAGCGGATGGGCCAGGGCGCGTCGGACACGCCTTCTCGGGCCTCGAAGTCGGCCGGCACGAAGCCGGTGAGCTGGCCGCCCCAGAGGTTGGAGGTACCGCCCAGGGCACGCCCGCGCGCCACGGCGATGCCGCTGTGGGCCCGGCCGACGACGGTGGCGTCGTTGAGGGCCTGGGCCGGCGTCTCGAAGCCGCCGCCGCCGCTTTCCAGCACCACGACGCGCTGGCCCTGGCGCTCCAGCAACACCGCCAGCAGCAGGGCCACCGTGCCGCCGCCGACGATGACGACGTCGTGCGCGGTGTCCGGCGGCGGGGTGTGGTTCAGGTCGATGATCATGCGGCGACCTTCGGCGTGCGCAGGCGGCGCACGGCGCGCGTGGCGGTGAACCACACCAGGGCCTCGCCCAGCAACATGGCGCCCACCACGCCGGCCATGCCGGCCTGGCGCCAGGCCAGCCAGGCCACGCCGAGCGAGATCACGGCGGCGGCCACGCTCTGCCAGGCCAGGCCGCCGTGTCGGTTGATGGACATGAGCACGACGCGCGGGACCTGGGTGGCCGAGCACACGCCGGCGTAGAGCAGGAACAGCGCCATGCTGGTGGCGGTGAAGGGGATGTGGCCGTGGGTCCAGACCTCCAGCAGCGTGGGCGCGGCGCCGTACACCAGCAGCGCGCCTGCCGCGGCGATGAGCAGGCCCAGGCGGTTGGCCCGGCGGTAGAGCTTCCAGAAAGCGCCGTCGTCCTTCTGGCCGCGCAGGGCGGTGAGTTCGGGCCAGAGCGGGTTGCTCAGGGCGTTGGTGACCTGCACCACGATGCGGGCGATGGTGCGGTAGGTGTTGAACACGGCGGTGGCGGCGGGGCCCAGGGTGGCCGCCACGAGCAGGGTGAAGCCTTGCAGGCTCAGCGCGTTGGTCAGCGAGAGCGAGAGGAACAGCAGGCCCGGCGCCGCGGCCTGCCGGATGTCGGCCCGGCTGGCGCGCCGCACACCCCAGCGCAGGAAATCGGTGCGCCGCTGGCTCAGCCAGACGCTCCACACGGTGTAGCCCAGGCGCGCCAGCAGCGCCGAGGCGGCGACGCCGATGAAGGTCTGCGTGAGCACCAGGCCGGCCAGGCCGCCCGCCCACTCGACCAGGCGGCCGGTGGTGACCAGGTAGGTGCCTGCGGCGTAGCCACCGGTGGCCTTGTAGACCACCTCGGCCAGGCTGCAGAAAAGCCCGAGCACCACGCTGAAGGACAGCAGCATGAGCACCGCCTTCCAGTGCGGGATCTGCAGCACGCCGGCCGGCAGCAGCCACAGCACGGCGCCGACGGTGAGCAGCACCAGCAGCGAGGCCGACGACAGAAAGGCGACCGCACTCTGGAACACATCGGCCGCGCGCGCCTTCTGGCCTTGCGCGATCAGGCCGATCATCTGGTTGCTCGAGGCCGTGGAGATGCCGGCATCGGCCAGCGAGAGGTAGAACGGCAGCGCGGTCAAGGCCAGCCAGGTGCCGTAGGTGGCCATGTCCCAGTAATGCAGGAACAGCGGCAGCGCCACCAGCTGGGTGCCGATGCTGACCGCCTGCGCATAGCCGTACGCGCCCGCGCCCGAGGCGATGCGCCGGGCAATCGACGAGAGACCGAGGGTCGGCGTGGGCAAGGGGTGTGGGACAGACATTGGCGTGGGGCGTTCAGTGTTCGCTGGACACCGCAATGGCGTAACCGTGGTGCTTGAGCAGGGCGTGGCGCTGTGCGTCGGCGAGGTCGGAGACCACCATCTCCGCCACCATGTCCTGCAGCGTGATGTGGGGCACCCAGCCCAGCGTCTGCTTGGCCTTGGCGGGGTCGCCCAGCAGGGTCTCCACTTCGGTGGGGCGGAAGTAGCGCGGGTCCACCTTCACGATCACCTGGCCCGGTTTCAGCGCCGGGGCCTTGTCGCCCTCGACGGCCTGCACGACGGCGCGTTCGTTCACGCCTTCGCCCTCGAAGCGCAGGGTGATGCCCAGTTCCTTCGCGGCCATCTCGATGAACTGGCGCACGCTGTATTGCACGCCGGTGGCGATGACGAAGTCTTCGGCCTGCTGCTGTTGCAGCATCATCCATTGCATGCGCACGTAGTCCTTGGCGTGGCCCCAGTCGCGCAGCGAATCCAGGTTGCCCATGTAGAGGCAGCCTTCCAGGCCCTGCGCGATGTTGGCCAGGCCGCGCGTGATCTTTCGGGTGACGAAGGTTTCGCCGCGGCGCGGGGATTCGTGGTTGAACAGGATGCCGTTGCAGGCGTACATGCCGTAGGCCTCGCGGTAGTTCACCACGATCCAGTAGGCGTAGAGCTTGGCCACGGCGTAGGGGCTGCGCGGGTAGAAGGGCGTGCTTTCCTTCTGCGGGATCTCCTGCACCAGGCCGTAGAGCTCGGAGGTGCTGGCCTGGTAGAAGCGGGTCTTCTTCTGCAGCCCGAGGATGCGGATCGCTTCGAGCAGGCGCAGCGTGCCCAGGCCGTCCACATCGGCGGTGTATTCCGGGCTCTCGAAGCTTACGGCCACGTGGCTCTGCGCGCCGAGGTTGTAGACCTCGTCGGGCTGGGTCTCCTGCACGATGCGGATCAGGTTGCTGGTGTCGCTCAGGTCGCCGTAGTGCAGGTGGAAGCGCGCGTTGTCGATGTGCGGGTCCTGGTAGATGTGGTCCACGCGCTGGGTGTTGAACTGGCTGCTGCGGCGTTTGATGCCGTGCACGATGTAGCCCTTGTCGAGCAGCAGTTCGGCGAGGTAGGAGCCGTCCTGCCCGGTGACGCCGGTGATGAGGGCGACCTTGGGCGGGTGGTGGGGCATGGGCGGGTTGGTGGTCATGGTGTCGGGTGTCATAGAACGGCTTGTTGCAGGAAGTCCTGGTAGGTCAGGGCCAGCCCGGCGGGGAGATCGACCTTGGCCTGCCAGCCCAGGCTGTGCAGGCGGCTGCTGTCCATCAGCTTGCGGGGCGTGCCGTCGGGTTTGCTGGCGTCGAAGCTGATGTCGCCGTCGAAGCCGGTGACATGGGCGACGCGGTGGGCGAGTTCGGCGATGGTCATGTCCGACCCGGAGCCCACGTTGATGTGGCTGAGCATGGGCTGCGTGTGTTGCTCGTACCGGGCCTTGGGCAGGTTCATCACGTGCACGCAGGCGGTGGCCATGTCGTCCACATACAGGAACTCGCGCATGGGTTTGCCGCTGCCCCAGATGGCGACCTTGGGCACCCCGGACTGCCGGGCCTGGTGGAAGCGGCGGATCAAGGCGGGGATGACGTGGCTGTTTTCGGGGTGGTAGTTGTCGCCCGGGCCGTAGAGGTTGGTGGGCATGACGCTGCGGTAGTCCACGCCGTGGCTGGCGCCGAACTGGCGGTTGTAGCTTTCGCAGAGCTTGATGCCGGCGATCTTGGCCACGGCGTAGGGCTCGTTGGTGGCTTCGAGCGGCGCGGTAAGCAAGGCCTGCTCGCTCATGGGCTGTTCGGCGAGCTTGGGGTAGATGCAACTGGAGCCAAGGAACAGCAGCTTGCGCACGCCGTTGCAGAAGGCAGCCTCGATCACGTTGGCCGCGATCATGAGGTTCTGGTAGATGAAGTCGGCGGGGAACACGCTGTTGGCGTGGATGCCGCCCACCTTGGCCGCCGCGAGGTAAACCTGTTGCGGCTTGGTGCGCGCGAAGAAGGCGCGAACCGCGGCCTGGTCGGTCAGGTTGAGCTCGGTGTGGGTGCGTGTGACGATGTGGCTGGCGGGGTGGCCGGCGGCGCGCAGCTGGCGCACGATGGCCGAACCGACCATGCCGCGGTGGCCGGCGACGTAAATGGTTTCAGGGGTGTTCATTTCAGCAGGCTCCTTCTTGTCGGAGGACCACGCGCACGGTGCGCAGCATGATCACGAGGTCGTACCAGAGCGACCAGTTGCGCACGTACCAGAGGTCCATGTTGATGCGGTGCTGGAACGTGCTGGTGCTGCGGCCGCTGATCTGCCAGAGGCCGGTGATGCCGGGGCGGGCCTTGCCGTAGGCGGCGATGCTCTTGCCGTAGTCGCCCAGCTCGCGCGCCAGCAGCGGGCGAGGCCCGACCAGGCTCATCTCGCCGCGCAGCACGTTGATGAGCTGGGGCAGTTCGTCGATGCTGGTGCGGCGGATGAGGCGGCCGATCTTGGTGATGCGGGGGTCGTTGGCGAGCTTGAAATTGCTGGCCAGGTACTGCACGTAGAGTTTTTCGTTCTCGGTTTTCCAGCGCTCCAGGGCGCCGTCGGCGTCCATCACCATGCTGCGGAACTTGATGAAGTCGAACAGCTGGCCGTCCACGCCCACGCGCTTCTGCACGAAGAACACCGGACCGGCGTCGTCCTGCTTGATGCGCCACGCGACCCAGGCAAACAGCGGTGCCAGCAGGGCCAGCAGGGTGACGGAGCCGACGATGTCGAGCGCGCGCTTGAGCACCTGCGGGCCGCGCCGGTTGAGGTTGTTGCGGGCCCGCAGCAGCAGCACGTCGTGGCTGAAGAAGTGCGAGACCTCCATGCCGTAGATGGGCAGACCGCCGAGCGCGGGCACCATGACCAGGTCGTCGCGCGTGAGCATGAGTTCCTGCGCGAGTTCGCGCAGCCAGGCGTTGTCCCGGATGCCGAGCACGCCCACCAGCTGGTAGGGGCTGGGTTGGGCAAGGTACTGGCGCACGCCCGGGGTCAGCGCGGTGGGCGCGGCCACCTGTTCGCCCCCGAGCTTGACCAGCCTTGCGCCGGGTTCAGGGCAGACGACGGCCACGGGCTGATAACCGAGCAAGGGTTCGCTGGCCAGTGCCGCAGCGGCTTTCTCCACGTCGTCGGGGTGGCCGATGAGCACGTAGGGCTGGGCCAACAGGCCGGCGCGCAGCAGGTGGGTGCGCACCACCAGGCGCGCCAGCGGCAGGCAGATGAGCACCAGGCCCCAGGTCGCGCCGGTCCACAGGCGCGAGAGGGGCCACTTGGCCAGGTAGATGACCATGGCGTCGAGCAGCGCCGCGAGCACGATGACCTGGATCAGTTGGCGCGTCTCGTCCCACCAGGGCTTGCGTCGGTGGGCGCTGTAGTGACCCTGCACGGTCCACATCCAGGTCATCATGGCCAGCGCGATGGCCGCGAAGAGGATGAGGCGCAGGTGGCCGTTGGCGGCCCACCAGACATTCATGGCCTGTCCGAGCGTGACGTCGCCGCGCAGCCAGGTCGGCAGTCGTCCGGCGACAAAACAGAGCCAGAGCACGCTCAGGTCGGTGAGCACCAGCCAGGCTTTGACTTTCTGCTGGCGCTGCGTGAGGTCGGCCCAGGGCGCCAGGTTGCGGGCGAGGTCGTGCTCGTTGTAGAGCGGGACGACGACACCCGGCTGCTCGACGCCCGGCTGCTCTTTCGCGAGCGGTGGCCTCTTGAGCGAATGGATGCGCGCGCGGGCCATGTCAGCGCCCGCGTTCGATGTAGTGGGTCAAGGCGCGGACACCAGGCCGGTGCATGGCATGCACTTGCATGGCGCGCGAAAACATGAGGTGGCTGAAGCACGACATCGTTGGACTCCCTGCGTTCGTTGGTCATGCGCGGGCCTTCCGCCCTGCGCTCGCCTTTTCTTTGTAGGGCACGAAAAAGCGCGAGATGTAACGAGCTTTGAGTTAAGCCACGAGGCTTGTGTAGGACTGAACCTTGCTTCGTGGCGAGGTCGAACGGCGTGAGAGGGGTGTGCGCCTGAATTGATGGAACTTATGTTTTCGGGCGGACTCCGACAGCGCCAGGAGGTGAAGCAATGCGAGTGGCCGAGGCGATCGAGCTGGATGCAAAAACCGAGCGTGCCTTGCGCACGCTGTCCCAGGGACGGCGGGTCGAGGCCCGCGTGAAGCAGCGCGCCAGCGTCATCCTGCTGGCCGCGCAAGGCTGGCAGAACAAGGACATCGCCGACGAGGTCAAGCTCGACCGGCGGCAGGTGGCCTTGTGGCGGCGGCGCTTCATCGAAGGCGGCCTCGAGGTCTTGCTGCAGGACGCCCCGCGGTCGGGGCGCACACCGAGCGTGACCTCGGCGGTCGAGTCCTGCATCGTGAACACCACGCTGTACGAGCAACCGGCCACGGCCGCGCAATGGAGCACGCGCACGCTGGCCTCGTACCTGGGCCTGGGCGCCACGACCGTCCGCCGGGTGTGGCAGCGCAACGGCATCAAACCGCACGTGCCGGAGTGATCAGGTCATAAGTGCAGACCAAAATGGCGCAGTGCAGCAATTGGCCTGCTGAATGGGCCTTTTCACGCGGACGAGGGGTTTACATCCCGAAACCCGTTTTCGTGGACCAGCGGCCACGACGAACGGTTCAGATGGCCGAAATGTCGGTCTGCACCGGCCAGTGCAGGGCGTCGACCCGGCGGTCGCCGGTGCCGAAGCGGTGCTGCAGCAGCACGGTGTAGTGTCCCGGGCGGGTGCCGCAGAGCCGGTAGCCGTCGGCCACCGGGCTGAGCTGCATGTCGCTTTGTGGGGCGGCCTGCAGCTCCCATGTGCCGAGTTGGGGCGCGGCGCGGCGCAGGGAAACACAGAACCCGCGTTTCATGTTGGACTGCACCACCAGGCGCTGCTCGGCGCTGGCCTCGCCGGTGGCGGAGGTCTCGAGCTGCCGGGGGTGGCTGTTCTCCAGCACGCGCATGACGGGCGGGATGATGATGCGGAAGTCCAGCGCGGCGCCGGCCGAGCCCTCGCGCACCAGCACGCTTTCGCCGATGCTGGTCGCAGGGACCAGCAACAGGGCGCAGGCGGCCAGGGCGGGGAGGACTCGGTGGGAGGTCATGACCCACTATCGGCCCCCGTTTCAGGAACTTGAATCCCAAGATAAGAAGGGGATATCCCCCGCTTATTCGCTGCGCTGCACCGGAAGGCTGACGGAGGCGCTTTCCCGCAGGCGCACGTCCACCTTGGCCTGGCCCTGGTCCACCACGTTCCAGGGCAGGGGCAGCGTCTCGCCGCGCACGCTCACCGTGCGCGGGCCGCCGGCCACGAAGGGGAATTCGAAGCGGCCCTGGCTGTCGGTGCGCACGGCGTAGCGGTTGTCCAGGTACACGGTGACGTTGGGCACGCCCTGCTCGCTGGCTTCCTGGGTGCCGCTGCGGTTGGCGTCGAAGTACACCGTGCCGACGATGCGCCCGCCGCCGTCGGAGGCCCGGCCGCCCAGCGGCACGTTGCGGCTGCCGGCCTCCAGCTCGTAGCGCAGCACGGCGTAGAAGGAGCGGTCCGACTCGGGAATGACGATGGCCAGCGGTGGCGCCAGCGGGTCCAGCGAGGGGTTGAAGCGGCTGCGGCCGGTGGAGCGGTTGTAGTTGGCCTCCAGGCTCCAGCGCGGGTCGATGCGCCAGTGGCCGCCCAGGTTCAGGCTGTGGCGCGACTGGCCGGTGTCGCTGTGTTCGGTGTTGAGGTTGCCGCGCAGGCTGGCCTTGTTGGTGATGGGCGCGGACACGCTGAGCGCGGCGCTCCAGACCGATTCGGACGGGCGGCCCTGGTAGGCGTCGTATCGGCCGGTGCCCAGGCTGGTGGAGACCGCCCAGCTCTGCGGCACCAGCCATTCCTGGTCCCAGGTCAGCCAGCGCGAGTTGGCTTCGTTGTCGCTGTGCACGAACTCCAGGCGCAGGCCGCTGTTGCCCCAGCCGTTCTGGAAGCGCCAGTCGCCGTAGGTGCTCCAGGCGTCGCCGTCGAAGCGGCGCACCGTGGTGCCGGCGCCCAGGGTGTGGTCGCGGTTGAGGCGCCAGCGCGCCGAGCCGGTGGCGAAGAAGCCGCTGCCGCTGCGCCCGCTGATCGAGTCGAGCCAGTCCACCGAGCCTTCGGCCGACCACTGGCGGGTGCGCCAGCTGGTGCGCGCGTAGGCGCCCACGAGGTCGTTGGCCAGCGGCAGGTTGGCCCAGCTCAGGTCCTGCTCGAGCCGGTAGGCGCCCAGGCCGTGGCGGCGCGGGCCGTCGTCCCACTCGCCATCGATCCAGAAGCCGTTGCGCGCGCCGTTCACGTTGCTGGCCTGCGTGCGCAGCACCTGGCCCTGCATGCGGTGCTCGGCGCCTTCGTGCCGCAGCGCCAGCAGGGTGGAGTTGGCGTCGACGATGTCGCCGGCCTGCAGCGGCACGTCCAGGTTGGAGACCTTGCGCGCGTCCTCGTGCTGCACGGCGAGCGCCCAGCCGCGGTTCGAGAGCGGGTTCGCCTCGTCCGCGCCGAGGCGCCACTGGCCGCCGAAGGTGGTGCGCTGGCCCGGCAGCTTGCGAAAGCCGTTGGCGGGCAGGAAGTCCAGCCGCCCGGGTTCGCCCGTGCTGGCCTGCAGCTGCAGGCCGGCGCCGGGGTTCTCCCATTCGGTGCTGATGCCCTGCACGATCGCCGAAGGCAGGTAGATGCGCGCGGGCAACCGCAGGATGCCGGGCGCGGGCGGGTTGATCACGCCCAGTTCGTTGCTCATCAGCCAGCCGCCGGACAGCGGCATCGCGCGCTGGCGCAGCGTGAGCGTGCCGCTGCTGTCGCTGGGGGCGTAGGTGCCGTCGATGGACAGCGTGCCGTGGTTGGGGGTCTCCAGCAGGCCGTAGATGCCGTAGCCGATGCGGGTCTTGCGCGCGGTGTCGAAGGGCTGGGTGCCCAGGCGGGTTTCCAGGCGCAGGAAGCGCGGCCAGCCCTGGCGGTCGTAGGCGTAGGCCTCGGCATCTTCCGTGGGTTCGGGCGGCAGGCCTTCAATCACCCGGTCTTCGTAGGCGGGGGGGGGCCGCGGTCTGGGCCCAGGCCGCGAGCCAGGGCGTCGATGCGCCCAGGAGCGCCAGCAGGCAGTGGGCTGGGCGCGGCACCAGCCCCCTCATGGAGCGAAGCTCGCGTCCAGCGGCAGGCGGTTCTTGCCCCACTCCAGGTTGCCCTTGACCTTCAGCGGAAATCGGACCGTGGGGGCGGATTTGCCGCTCTCGACCACGGGCGTGATCGCGATGCGCCGCGTCTCGCCCGGCAGGATGGGCAGGTCGGACGGGGCCATCTCGAAGCGGGTGCCGGCGGCGTCGGTGCCGTTGACGAAGCCTTCGAGGCGGCCATGGGCGTTGCCCAGGTTGCGCACATCGACCACGGCGGTGGGCTGACCGTCCACCTGGGCCACACGGGTGCCGGTGATCTCCAGTTTCGGGGCGGCGTCGCCGATGGTGGCGTACACGATCACACCGATGCGGCCGCCCACCGGGAAGTTGAGGTCGCCTTGCACGCGCGCGGGCTCCAGGCCCTCGATCATCAGCGCGAAGCGGCACTCGCGCGCCGGCGTGCCGGGCGGGGGCGTGATCTCGAAGCGGTAGCGGTAGCGCGCACCGGGCTCGATCGTCAGCTCGCGCCGCTCGACCGCGACCCAGGGCCGGCAGCTGTCGGCGGCGAGCGCGTCGCTGAAGGCCACCGAGTTGTCGGGCAGGAAAGTCCAGTCGTTGGTGTAGACGCGGTAGTTGCCCTTCTGCTGCCCGACGTGCTGGATCTCCACCACCTGGCGCAGGTTCTGGCCGGGCGCGACCTGGACTTCAAAGCGCGGCGGCGTGATGTAGGCCGCGAAGCCCTGGGCCCAGGCGCCCGGTGAGACGCCGGCCAGGGCGAGGGCACACAGGGCGGCGGGGTGGCGGATGAAACGCGGGAAGGCAAGGTGCATGGCGGAATCAGTCGGCATCCAGTTCGAAATGGAAGTTCAGGCGGCGGCTGTTCGACTGCCAGTCGGCGTTCGAGCGCAGGCGCACCTGAAACTGGTCTTCCAGCGTGGGGGTCGTGATCGGGCCCGCGAAGACCAGCGCGCGCTCGCCCGACACCAGCCGGCCGGCCTGCAGGCGGCCCTGGGTGGTCCAGACCGCTTCCACGGTGGAGGCCTCGTCGCGCGGCAGCACCATGTAGATGCGCCCGCTGCGCCCGATCCAGTCGCGCGTGTCGATGCGGATGTTGACGCGCAGCCCGGCCTCCATGCCGCCCGCGAACGGCTGGCCCGACTTCAGGGGCAGCCATTGCATCTGCACATTGGGCGGCACCGTGTGGCTCAGCGAATCGTCCAGGCGGTGCGGGTTGGCCCACGCGGCGGTGGCCAGCAGGCCGCACAAGGCGGCCAGGGCGAGGCGTCGGAAAGCCGTCATGGGCTGCTGAGGGTGTAGGTCACCCGGCCGTTGTAGGTGCCCGCCGCCCGCACCGCGTTGTTGGCGTAGATGTAGGAGTGGCAGTTCTCGAAATACGTGTTGCCCGGGACCGTTGCCAGCGTCTGGGTGCCGCCGTTGAAGGTGCCGGCCGGGATCACATTGGGCGCGCTGCTGCCGGGGGCCGCCACGGTCCAGCTGATCTCGGTGAACGGAATGGCGTCGCCGCTGGCGTTGGTCAGGCTGGTGGGCGAGGAGACGGTGAGCGTGGCGTTGGCCGAACCGCTGTTGCGGCGGTAGCCGGCGCCGATCATGACCTGGCTGGCCGGCGTGGGGCAGGTGTTGTAGCCGTCGGCGTACAGGCTGGTGGACTGCGTGCTGTCGCTGGTCATGGCCAGGTCCGTGCCGTTGCCCAGTTGAGCCACCGGCACCGTGACCTGCACGAGGTTGACGGGCCCGCTGGTGCCGGCCGTGCCATTCAGGGTGCCGCTGGTGCCGCTCATGGCGCCGTTGCCCACGTGCAGGAACAGGCGGCGGCTCCCGGACGTGATCGTCAGGGACCAGGCATGGGCCGCCGCCATCTCCGCCACGCACAGCACGGCCAGACAGAAGCTCGCCGCGAGGCGGGGCGGGCTGGAGCGGGTCGTCGTGCGCTTCATGGTGTCTGGTGACCGTGGCTGTCCGGGGAAAACGGGGCGCCTGAAATGGCGACGGAGGGTTGCACGGGGCAAACCCTCCGGGAGCCGACGGGGCGGCGGGTGGACCGCCCTCTCAAGGTCTGCCGCGCAGACTCAGGGCATGGAGGCGGTGTAGGTCACGCGGCCGTTGGTCGTGCCGTAGGTACCCGGTGCCACCACAGCCGAGTTGGCGTAGCTGAAGGTCCAGTTGGCGGTGCGGTCGGTGATCTTGGTGCCCGAAGACAGCGTCACGTTGGAGGCCGCGCCCGCGCCGGTGTTCGGAATGGTGGGGCTGGGCAGCGCGGCCAGGCTGCTGGTGGCCGTGATCTCGGACCAGGCGATGGTGTCGGCGGTGCCGTTGGTCAGTGCGCCGGTGGTGGAAGCGGCCAGGGTGACCTGACCGTTGTTGCCCACCACGCGGACCGGCACCACGTTGCCGGTGACCACGCCGGCAGCAGCGCCCGTGCCGACGGCCGCGGGGTTGCTGGTGTAGTCGAAGGTCACGGTGTCGATCGTGGTGTTGGTGGCGAAGCCGGCGGCGCCGGTGCCCACGGCCAGGAACAGCACCCGGGGCACGACCACGCGGAAGTCCAGGCGGGCGACCGCACTGCCTGCGCCGGTGACGAGCTGGGATTCGGCCGAAGCCATCAGCGGGGTGGCCAGGGCCAGCGCCAGGGCGGATTGGAGCAGCAGGGCTTTTTTCACGACGTTTCCTTCAGGAAGGTGCAGAAGTGGGGTTTGTGCACTTTTAGGTACGCGGCCCACGGGTTGGTGATGGGCGCATGTTACGGAAAGTCACGATGGGGATCAATATGTGCTCAGGGAAAAATTTCACACTTTTCAAGCACTTACGGCCGCTTTGTTAACCGAAGGTAAAAAAACGGCGATGAGCGGTGAAAAAAGTGCTTAAGTTCACGCGCTTTTTGCCGTGCTCGTACTTCTGGTTACCAGGTGCTGCAACGGAAGTGCACTGCCGGACTTCACTTCCCCCAGGGAAAAGCTGGTGTGCAGGTCTTTCACGTTGGGCAGGTTGAGCAGGACCTCGCGGGCGAACTGGCTGAAGTGGTTCAGGTCGCGGCTGACCACCTGCAGCTCGAAGGTGCCGGAACCGCTGATGTAGTGGCACGACACCACTTCGGGGATGCCGCGGATGGCGTTTTCCAGCGTCCGCGTGACATCGCCGCTATTGCGGTCGGCGTCCAGGCGCACGAAGGCCAGCACGCCCAGGCCGATCTTTTCGCGGTCGATCTCGGCGCGGTAACCCCGGATGAAGCCCGACTCCTCCAGTGCGCGCACGCGCCGCCAGCAGGGCGCGGCCGACAGGCCCACCCGCTGGGCGAGCTCGGCATTGGTCAGGCGGCCGTCGTTTTGCAGTTCTTGCAGGATGGCGATGTCAAACTTGTCGAGTGTTTCCATGATGGCCTGTTTTGAGAATGAATCTTTCTCGATCATCGTAAAAACCCGCATGAAACGCAAACACCTGTCGCGCGCTGGGGCATACACTGTGCGCCACACTGGAGGCTCGCACCTACCCGTTGCGCGCCCCGTTCACGACCCGCCCACAAGGCAGGCCCCACATCCCCCACGGAGACAAGCCGATGAACGCCCCCCTGCCCGACCACATCCGCCGCGCGCTGGAGACGGTCACCCTGGACGACAAGTACGCGCTCGACCACGGTCGCGCCTTCATGAGCGGCGTTCAGGCGCTCGTGAAACTGCCCATGCTGCAGCGCCAGCGCGACGCGCTGGTGGGCAAGAACACGGCCGGTTTCATCAGTGGTTACCGCGGCTCTCCCCTGGGGGGCTACGACCAGGCTTTGCAGAAGGCGGCGCCTTACCTGAAGGCGCAGAACATCGTGTTCCAGCCCGGTGTGAACGAGGAACTGGCCGCCACCGCGCTCTGGGGCACCCAGCAGCTGGGCTTCGCCCCACCGGGCAGCAACCGCTTCGACGGCGTGTTCGGCATCTGGTACGGCAAGGGCCCGGGCGTGGACCGCTGTTCCGACGTCTTCAAACACGCCAACATGGCCGGCACCACCCACTGGGGCGGCGTGATCGCCGTGGCGGGTGACGACCACGTGGCCAAGAGCTCCACCGCCGCGCACCAGAGCGACCACATCTTCAAGGCCTGCGGCCTGCCGGTGTTCTTCCCGACCTCGGTGCAGGACATCCTCGACCTGGGTCTGCACGCCCTGGCCATGAGCCGCTTCAGCGGTGTGTGGGCCGGCATGAAGACCATCCAGGAAATCGTCGAGTCCAGCTCCACGGCCGAGATCGATCCCGGGCGCGTGAACATCGTGATCCCCGAGTTCGAGATGCCGCCCGGCGGCCTGCACATCCGCTGGCCCGACCATGCACTCGACCAGGAGGCCCGCCTGTTCGACTACAAGTGGTACGCCGCGCTGGCCTATGTTCGCGCCAACAAGCTCAACCACAACGTCATCGCCGGGCCGAACGACCGCTTCGGCCTGATCGCCAGCGGCAAGGCCTACAACGACACGCGCCAGGCCCTGCTGGATCTGGGCCTGGACGACGGGACCTGCCGCCGCATCGGCCTGCGCCTGCACAAGGTGTCGGTGGTCTGGCCGCTGGAGGCGCAGACCACGCGCGAATTCGCCACCGGCCTGCGCGAGATCCTGGTGGTGGAAGAGAAGCGCCAGGTCATCGAGTACCAGCTCAAGGAAGAGCTCTACAACTGGCGCCCCGACGTGCGCCCCAACGTGCTGGGCAAGTTCGACGAGGTCGAGGGCGATTTCAGCGGCGGCGAGTGGAGCATGCCCAACCCCAGTGCCCACACCCTGCTGCGCGCCAACGCCGACCTCTCGCCGGCCATCATCGCGCGCGCCGTTGCCAAGCGCCTGAAGAAGATCGGTGGCGTGCCTGCCGACGTGATGGCGCGCATCGACACCCACCTCGCGGTGCTGACGGCGCAGGAACAGTCGATGCAGACCTTGCTCACGCAGGGCGTGGCCGGCGCCGAACGCCAGCCCTGGTTCTGCTCGGGCTGCCCGCACAACACCAGCACGCGTGTGCCCGAGGGCTCGCGCGCCATGGCCGGTATCGGCTGCCACTTCATGACGATCTGGATGGACCGCGCCACCGTGGGCTTCACCCAGATGGGCGGCGAAGGCGTGCCATGGATCGGCCAGCAGCCGTTCAGCCACGACCAGCACATGTTCGCCAACCTGGGCGACGGCACGTATTTCCACAGCGGCCTGCTGGCGGTGCGCCAGAGCATCGCGGCCGGTGTGAACATCACCTACAAGATTCTTTACAACGACGCCGTCGCCATGACCGGCGGCCAGCAGGTGGGTGAACGGCCCGAGGGGCACAGCGTGGTCCAGATCGCGCAGAGCATGCGCGCTGAAGGGGCGGTGAAGATCATCATCGTCACCGACGAGCCCGAGAAGTACGACAGCGTGAAGGGACTGCCCGAGGGCATCGCGATCCAGCACCGCGACACGCTGGATGCCGTGCAGCGCGAGTTCCGCGAGATCAAGGGCACCACGGTCATCATCTACGACCAGACCTGCGCCACCGAGAAGCGCCGCCGCCGCAAGCGCGGCACCCTGGTCGACCCTGACAAGCGCGTGGTCATCAACGAGCTGGTCTGTGAAGGCTGCGGCGACTGCGGCGTGCAGTCCAACTGCCTGTCGGTCGAGCCGCTGGAGACCGAGCTCGGTCGCAAGCGCACCATCAACCAGAGCACCTGCAACAAGGACTACTCCTGCGTCAAAGGCTTCTGCCCGAGTTTTGTCACCGTCGAGGGCGGCCAGCTGCGCAAGAAGGAAAAGGGCAGCGCCAAGCCGGAATGGACCGGCGGCGCGCTGCCGTTGCCCGTTCTGCCGACGCTGGACTCGGAGGCCTGGGGCGTCATCGTCGCCGGCGTGGGCGGCACCGGTGTGATCACCATCGGGCAGCTGCTGGGCGTCGCTGCCCACCTCGAGGGCAAGGGCATCGTCACGCAGGACGCGGCGGGCCTGGCGCAGAAGGGCGGCGCCACCTGGAGCCATGTGCTCATCGGCGCGCGGCAGGACGACATCCGCACCACGCGCGTGTCGGCCGCGTCGGCCGACCTGATCCTGGGTTGCGACCCGATCGTCAGCGCCCACAAGGAAACCTGGGCCCGCCTGCGCGCCGGGCGCACCCACGTGGCGCTCAACGTGAACGCGACGCCGACCGCCGCTTTCGTCAAGAACCCGGACTGGCAGAACCCGGCGCAGGCCTGCGTGGACGCGCTGGTGAGCAGCCTGGGGACGGAAGCCGTCGGCGCCTTCGACGCCGAGACCGCGGCCACGCGCCTGATGGGCGACAGCCTGTACACCAACCCCATGATGCTGGGCTACGCGTGGCAGAAGGGCTGGTTGCCGCTGGAGCTGGCCTCGCTGATGCGCGCCATCGAGCTCAACGCGGTGCAGATCGACAAGAACAAGGCTGCTTTCGAGTGGGGCCGCCGAGCCGCGCACGACCCGCAGGCCGTGGCCGCGCTGTGGCAGAAGGCCGGCGCGGGCGAGCAGGTGATCCAGTTCAAGAAGCGCGATTCGCTCGATACCCTGGTCGCCCGCCGCGCCGAGTTCCTCACCGGCTACCAGAACGCCGACTACGCCGACCAGTACCAGCTCTTCGTGAGCCGCGTGCGCGCGGCCGAAGCCTCGCTGGGCAAGGCCACGCTGACGGAGGCCGTGGCGCGCAACCTGTTCAAGCTCATGGCCTACAAGGACGAGTACGAAGTCGCCCGCCTGCACAGCGACCCGGCTTTCCACGCCCGCCTGGCGAGCCAGTTCGAAGGTGACTTCAAGCTCAAGGTGCACCTGGCCCCGCCGCTGATCGCCAAGAAGAACGAACGCGGTGAGCTGGTCAAGCAGCCGTTCGGCCCGTTCATGTTCAAGGTGTTCAAGGTGCTTGCCCGCTTCAAAGGCCTGCGCGGCACCCCGCTGGACCTCTTCGGTCGCACCGAGGAGCGGCGGACCGAGCGGGCCCTGATCGGGCAGTACCGCGCCGACGTCGAGACCCTGCTGGCCGGACTGAACTCGACGAACCACGCGCTGGCGCTGGAGATCGCGGGCCTTCCCGAGCAGATCAAGGGCTTTGGCCATGTGAAAGAGCGCAACCTGGCCGCCGCGCGCAGCCGCCGCGAGGCCTTGCTGCAACAGTGGCGCCAGCCCCGCTCGGCGCCCAGCCTGGCCCGCGCCGCCTGATCGGCGGGACACCCCCCCGGCATACAATGTCTGGTTGAGTCCGGGGTGCCCGGGGTCGCCTGGTTCAGGCGGCCCCGGGCCTTCGGCGTTGTCCTGACCCCGAACCGTTTGGAGATCTCCCGTGTTCATTTCCTCCGCTTATGCCCAAGCCGCAGCCGCCGGTGACACCCAATCCACCCTGCTGGGCATGCTGCCCCTGGTGCTGATGTTCGTGGTGCTGTACTTCGTGATGATCCGTCCCCAGATGAAGCGCCAGAAGGAGCACAAGGCGATGGTCTCGGCCCTGGCCAAGGGCGACGAAGTCGTCACCGCCGGTGGCTTCCTCGGCAAGGTGTCCAAGATCGGCGAGATTTACGTGGGCGTGGAACTTGCCGACGGCATGGAAGTCCAGATGCAACGCACCGCTGTCGTGCAGGTGCTGCCCAAGGGCACGATCAAGAGCGTCTGAGCGTGCCGGCCCGGTGCCGTCGCGCCGGGCCCCTGAAATGCGCTTTCGCCTTCGCTGAACAACTCCAGGCCTCAGGCCCGGCCTCACCATGAACCGTTACCCGCTGTGGAAGTACGCGATCATCCTGATCGTCCTGTTGATCAGTGCGCTGTATGCACTGCCCAACCTGTTCGGGGAGTCGCCCGCCGTCCAGGTTTCGGCGGCCCGGTCCACGGTGCGGATCGACGCCGGCACGGTCACCCGTGTGGAGCAGGCGCTCGCGGCGCAGAACATCCAGAGCAACCGCATCCAGCTGGACGCCAATTCGGTCAAGGCACGCTTTGACAGCACCGACGACCAGCTCAAGGCGCGCGACGCGCTGGAAAAGGCGTTCAACCCCGATCCGGCCGACGCCAGCCACGTGGTGGCCCTCAACCTGCTGCCCCGCACCCCGAGCTGGCTGGCTTCCCTCGGTGCTTCGCCCATGTACCTGGGCCTGGACCTGCGGGGTGGCGTGCACTTCATGTTGCAGGTCGACATGCAGGCCGCCCTGCTGCGGCGCGCCGATGTGCTGGCCACCGACCTGCGCACCCTGCTGCGCGAAAAAGGCCTGCGCCATGGCGGCATCAACCGCAGCGGCCAGACCATCGAGCTGCGCGCCGGTGACGCCCAGACCCTGGGCGCCGCGCGCGACCTGATCCGCACCCAGTTCACCGACCTGCAGCTCACCGAGACGGCCGACTTCCGGCTGGTGGGCACCATCAGCCCCGAGGCGGCGCGGCGGGTGCAGGAACAGGCCCTCAAGCAGAACATCACCACGCTGCACAACCGCATCAACGAGCTGGGCGTGGCCGAGCCGGTGATCCAGCAGCAGGGCGCGGACCGCATCGTCGTGCAACTGCCTGGTGTGCAGGACACGGCCAAGGCCAAGGACATCCTGGGACGCACCGCGACGCTGGAAGTGCGCATGGTCGACGAAAGCGTGGATGCCCAGGCGGCCGCGCGCGGCACCGGCCCGGTGCCTTTCGGTGCCGAGCGTTACCCCGAGCGCGGCGGCCAGTCCGTGGTCGTCAAGCGCGAAGTGCTGCTCACCGGCGAGAACCTCACCGACGCCCAGGCCGGCTTCGACAGCCAGACCCAGGAAGCGGCCGTCCACCTCACGCTGGACGCCAAGGGCGCGCGCGTGTTCCGCGACGTGACGCGCGAGAACGTCGGCAAGCGCATGGCCATCATCCTGTTCGAGAAAGGCCGTGGCGAGGTCGTCACCGCGCCGGTGATCCGGGGCGAAATCGGCGGCGGCCGGGTCCAGATCTCGGGCGCCATGACCACCGTGGAAGCCAACGACACCGCGCTGCTGCTGCGCGCCGGCTCGCTGGCCGCGCCGATGGAAATCATCGAAGAGCGCACCATCGGTCCCAGCCTGGGCGCCGAGAACATCACCAAGGGCTTCCACAGCGTGCTGTGGGGCTTCATCGCGATCGTCGTGTTCATGTGCGTCTACTACGCCATGTTCGGCGTGTTCTCCAGCATTGCACTGGGCTTCAACGTGCTGCTGCTGGTGTCCCTGCTCTCCATGCTGCAGGCCACCCTGACCCTGCCCGGTATCGCCGCCATGGCGCTGGCGCTGGGCATGGCGATCGACTCCAACGTGCTGATCAACGAGCGCGTCCGCGAGGAACTGCGCCGGGGCTCGTCGCCGCAGATGGCCATCAATGCCGGCTACGACCACGCGTGGTCCACCATCCTGGACTCCAACGTCACCTCGCTGATCGCGGGCATTGCGCTGCTGATCTTCGGTTCCGGTCCGGTGCGCGGCTTTGCCGTCGTGCACTGCCTGGGCATTCTCACCAGCATGTTCTCGTCGGTGTTCTTCTCGCGCGGCGTGGTCAACCTCTGGTACGGCCGTCAGAAGAAGCTCAAGACCGTTTCCATCGGGACCGTCTGGCGTCCCGACGCCCAGAACGCCGCGGCCAAGGCCGACTGATCAGGACCTCACGCCATGGAATTCTTCCGCATCCGCCGCGACATCCCGTTCATGAAGAACGCGCTGTTGCTCAACGCGATCTCGTTCATCACCTTCATCGCCGCCGTCTTCTTCCTGACCACGCGCGGTCTGCACCTGTCGGTGGAGTTCACCGGCGGCACCGTCATGGAGGTGGCCTATGAGCAGCCGGCCGACCTGGAGTCGGTGCGCAAGGTCATCGAGTCGCTGGGTTACGCCGATGTGCCGGTGCAGAACTTCGGCACCTCGCGCGACGTGCTGCTGCGCCTGCCGGTGAAGGCGGGTCAGTCGTCGGGCCAGCAGAGCGAGACCGTGCTGGCGGCCCTGAAGGCGCAGAACCCGGCCGTGGAATTGCGGCGCACCGAGTTCGTGGGCCCGCAGGTCGGCCAGGAGCTGGTCACCAACGGCCTCATGGCGCTGGGGCTGGTGATCGTGGGCATCATGATCTACCTCGCCTTGCGCTTCGAGTGGAAGTACGCTGTCTCGGCCATCGTGGCCAACCTGCACGACGTGGTCATCATCCTGGGCTTCTTCGCCTTCTTCCAGTGGGAGTTCTCGCTGGCGGTGCTGGCGGCGGTGCTGGCGGTGCTGGGTTATTCGGTCAACGAATCGGTCGTGATCTTCGACCGCATCCGCGAGACCTTCCGGCGCCAGCGCAAGATGAACACGCACCAGGTGATCGACCACGCGATCACCTCCACCATCAGCCGCACCATCATCACCCACGGGTCCACGCAGGCCATGGTGCTGTCCATGCTGGTGTTTGGCGGCCCCACGCTGTTCTATTTCTCGCTGGCCCTGACCATCGGCATCTGCTTCGGCATCTACTCGTCGGTGTTCGTCGGTGCGGCCATGGCGATGTGGCTGGGCATCAAGCGCGAAGACCTCATCAAGACCAGCAGCAAAACCGAAGGCGACCCGGACGATCCGAACGCCGGGGCTGTCGTATAAGCGCGAAACGGCGCGCGCCTACCGCACCCCGCGCGGCTGGGACACCTGTGGATGCATCCATTCGTGTCATACTGCACACATTGTGTCGCCGCCCGATCAGCACGTTTCATCCCTGGCCAAACAGGCACGTGAACTCTTCGTGGTTCACGTGGGACGGGCGCTTCCCGAGTGGGTCAAGGTCTGTGACACACGGCTGACCTCGATCCTCGATCAGGCCGGCTCGGCGCGCGACATGCAGGCCCGCCGCGATGCCTGGACCGGCTTCCAGAAAAACCAGACCACCTGGCTCAACCAGAGCCGCAAGGCGCTGCAGCGCACGCTGCTGCCGCGCTTCTCCAACTCCGGCAGCCCCACCAGCGTGTCGGGTCAGCTCGAGCTGGTGGCCGAAGGCGCGATCGACGACCAGATCCTGGCTTCGCGTCTGGCCATGCAGGTGCTCGACAAGTCGTCCACCGAACTCAACGAGCTGCGCCTGCGCATCCAGCATCTGGAAGGGCGGCAGGAGCTGCCGCGGGGCGACGTGCTGTTGCCCGACGTCACCGCGCGCATCCTGGTGGACCAGTGGCTGGACGCCCACATGACGCGCGAGGCCTGGGTGCTGGTGCAGGACGCGCTGGCGCCGGTGCTGGCCAGCAAACTGCACGACGCCTACAAGGCCGCAAACGAGTTTCTGGTGGCCAGCGGGGTGATGAAGGAAATCGACCTGCAGGCGCTGGTCAAGCGGGTGCCCGGCAGCCGCAGCGAAGCGCATGTGGTCCGGCGCGACGCGTCGGCGCCGGCATCGGCCGCCAACGGGTCCCGGCCGATGCCGGCCGGGCCGCGCATGGCCGGTGGCGGCGGCCCGGCATCCATGCCGGCCTCGGCGCCGGGCAGCATGTCCGGCATGGGCCCCGGGTCCAACTTCGGCGCAGGCCGCGCCGGGGCGCCCACGTCCGGCATGGGGGTGCACGATGAAACCCGCATGCTGACGGGCACGTCTCCCCTGGCGCGGGCGCGCATGCGGGCCCAGGGCGTGGTCGGACGGCTCAAGCGCATGCTGATCGACCGCGTCGGCGGCGACTTCGAGGCCACGCAGCTGTTGCCGCCCTCGCCGCGCCTGCAGCAGGCCATCCAGCACCAGGCCGCGACGCCCAGTGCGGCGGCGAGCCTCTATGTGTCGGGCTCCTCCGGTATGGGGGCGGTGTACGTGGATGCCTCGCACGTGGAGCGCGTCGCCTCCTCGTTGCGCCAGCGCACCACCGAACTCAAGCAGGCCGCGAGCACGCCGACCGAGAAGGCCACCATCGAAGTGGTGGCGCTGATGTTCCAGAGCATCCTGGCCGAAGAGCGCATTCCGCCCAGCGTGCGGGTCTGGTTCGCGCGCTTGCAGATTCCGGTGTTGCGCGTGGCGCTGGCCGAGCCCGAGTTCTTCAGCGCCCTGCAGCATCCGGCGCGACGCCTGATCGACCGCATGGGCTCCTGCGTGATGGGCTTCGAGTCCAACGTGGGTTCGGCCGCGCTGGAAGCCGAGATCAAGCGCGTGGTGCAGGTGATCGAGCAGTACCCCGAAACCGGGCGGCGGGTGTTCCAGCTGGTGTTCGAGGAATTCCAGAAATTCCTCTCCACCTACCTCAGCGAACAGGGCAGTGCCAGCCGCTTTGTGAGCGTCGCGCAGCAGGTGGAGCAGAAGGAAACCCTGTCGGTGCAGTACACGATCGAGTTGCGCAAGCTGCTGGACGACGTGCCGGTGCGCGACGAGGTGCGCGATTTCCTGTTCAAGGTGTGGGTCGATGTGCTGGCCGTGGCCAGCGTGAAGTACGGCCTGAAGCACGAAGAGACGACCTCGCTCAAGCAGGTTGCATCGGACCTGCTGTGGGCGGCCAGCGCCAAGCCCAACCGCAACGACCGCGCGCGCGTGATCCAGCAACTGCCCGGCCTGCTGCAGCGCCTGCGCCACGGCATGGGGCTGCTGGGCCTGCCCAGCACCTTGCAGGACCAGCACATCAAGTCGGTGAGCGACACCCTGGCCGATGCCTTCATGTCGCGCACCGAACCGATTTCGCAGGAAAGCCTGGACAACCTGTCCGACCGGCTGGCCAACCTGGAAGATTACCTGCCGGCCAACGGGGTGGGCGACCTGGACCTGGACACCGAGAGCATCGAGATGATCACCGGTGTGGACGCCAGCAACATTGAGGTGATCAACCAGGGCGGCAGCCAGCCCAACGAGGCGATGCGCTCGTGGGCGGTGGAGCTGCAGATCGGCTCGTGGTTCGGTCTGGACCACAACGGCAAGCTCAACAGCGTGCAGCTGGCCTGGCGCAGCGAGCGGGGCCAGCTCTACCTGTTTGTGACCAACAGCGGGCGCTGCTTCCTGATCCAGGCGATGCGCGTGGCCTCCTACCTGCAGGCCGGGTTGCTCGTGCCCAGCGAGGAAGAGGCCCTCACCGTGCGCGCCACGCGCGACGCGATGGCCAAGCTCGAAGCGAACCCCGAGCGCCTGCTCAACTGAGCGGGCGAACCGCCCGGGCTCAGCCCTGGCCCTGCCGCTGCAGCAGCCCGCCCGGCAGCCGGGCCACTTCCCCCGACAGTTCCAGTTCGAGCAGGTGCGCCTGCAAGTGGGCCGTGTCCAGGCCAGTGCGGGCCTGCAGCGCATCGAGGCTGACCGGGTCGTGGCCCATGGCCTTGAGCAGGCTGTCTTCGTTCGCGCTGTCGCGTGTGCCCGGTTCCCCGTCGTCGCGAGGTGATGCCGGCGGGACAAAGTGCAGGTCTTCCAGGATGTCCTGTGCCGACTCCACCAGCTTGGCGCCCTGCCGGATCAGTGCATGGCAGCCCCGCGACTGCGGTGCATGGATCGACCCCGGGATGGCGAACACCTCGCGGCCCTGTTCGACCGCCATTCGTGCGGTGATCAGCGAGCCGGACTGCACGGCCGCCTCGACCACCAGCGTGCCTTGCGACAGGCCCGCGATGATGCGGTTGCGTTGCGGGAAGTGGGCGGGCAGCGGCGGTGTGCCCAGCGGGTACTCGCTGACGATGGCGCCCTGCATCGCGATGCGGTGGGCCAGCGCCAGGTGCCGCTTGGGGTAGACGCGGTCCAGGCCGGTGCCGACCACGGCCACGGTGGGAGCGCCGCCGAGCAGGGCGCCGTCATGGGCGGCGCCGTCGATGCCCAGCGCCAGGCCCGAAACCACGCAGACCTCGGCCTGGCCAAGTGCCTGGGCGAACTGGCGCGCGTTGGTTTCGCCCTGCGGCGTGGGGTTGCGGCTGCCCACGATGGCCAGCCGCCGGGGATGGTGCAGGGCCTGCACCTGGCCGAGCACGTACAGGAGCACCGGCGGGTCGGCCATCTGCAGCAGATCGGGCGGGTAGAGCGGGTCGCCCAGGGTCAGGAGGTGGCGGTCCGGGCCTTCGGCCAGCCAGGCCTCTGTGCGATCCACCTGGGCCTCCAGGTCTTCGGGGGGCTGTTGCAGGGCGTCTGCCGCGCGGGCGCCCACGACGGCCTGCCAGGCCGGGGCCGGTTGCGCGAAGACCGCTTCCGGCAGGCCGAAGGCCGCGAGCAGCTTCCGCGCGGAATCGAGGCCCACGCCCGGCGTGAGCAGCAACCGCAACCAGGCGGCCAGCTCGGGTCGGAGCATCGCGCCGATCAGGGGTTGACGAAGCGGTCGCCGACCTTCACGCCGTCGGTGATCTGCAGCACCAGCGCGTAGGACACCTTGTCGAAGGTGCGGAAGACCATCATCAGGCCGTTGCGCTCACCGGGGAGCCGCAGCTGCGGGCGGGTCTGGTCGGTGGTGTCGGTGAACAGGCCGCTCTCTTTCTGCAGCGCCAGCACGTGGCCGCGCTCGATGCCGTGCGCACGGCCCCGGTTGATGGTGACCACCTGGTTCTGGGCCGCGTAGCGCACCGCATTGCCGTACACCGAGACGATCTGGCCGTTCTGCGGGGTGCTGGGCGCGCGCGGAACGAAGTTGCTGAGTTCGCGCTCGGGCTCGGGCAGCAGCCGGTCGCCGACGCGGATCTCTTCCTTGGCCGCGACGATGTCGATCGTGGCCGGCACGATCTCGGCGGGCGTCTTGCCATTGCCGTCGGCGGCCGGTCGCTGGCTTTCGCTGCTCACCAGCTGCGCCTTGCCCACGTACTGGGCTTCGTAGCCCAGGATCTCATTGGTGGTGGGGTCGCGCAAAGGGGTGGCGTTGCGGAACACGCGGTGATCGAT
Source organism: Hydrogenophaga sp. GW456-12-10-14-TSB4 (assembly GCF_059424305.1). NCBI lineage: Bacteria > Pseudomonadati > Pseudomonadota > Betaproteobacteria > Burkholderiales > Comamonadaceae > Hydrogenophaga > Hydrogenophaga sp. GW456-12-10-14-TSB4. The sequence goes on from NZ_JBWKZH010000045.1 coordinate 39,611, forward strand.
CGATTGGCCTTCCACGACCCGCAGCGGTTCGCTCTGTGGGCCGTCGCCGTACAGGGCCCGCGCGTAGGCGCGGTCGCCGCGGGTGAGCAGCACGCGGTGTTCCTGCGTCGCCACGATGCGCGGGGCGCGCGCGAACGTGGCTTCGTCCACGATCATCGGCTCGGTCAGGAACGACTCGATGGCTTGCAGCGACACCGGGGGGATTGCCGAATCGCTCAAGCTCTCGTAGCGGGTGCGCGGCGAGACCCGCACGGTGGAGGTGTCGCCGCCGTTCGCGGGGCGGGTGCTGAGCATGGCCCGGTCACCCGACTTGATCAGGTACAGCATCTGGCCCGGGTAGATGCGGTGGGGGTTCTGGATCTCCGCGCGGTTCATGCCCCAGAGCTCGGGCCAGCGCCACGGCGTCTTGAGAAACACGCCGGAAATCGCCCACAGGGTGTCGCCGCGCTGGACGGTGTAGCTGTCGGGCGCGTTGGGCGCCAGTTCGGACAGCGGCACGCCGTTCTGCGCCACCTGGTCGGCGGTGGCCCGCTGTCCCTGGGTGACGGGAAAGTTCTGCGCGGAGGCGCCGCTGGCGATCAGGGTGGCCAGCACAGCGGCGGCACAGGCCAGCGGGCGCAGCGTGCGCAAGGAGAGGAGGTCGGCGGACTGGCGGGTTTGCAATGGCATGAAGTGGCCCCTGAGCGGCGATCGTGTCTTGACAAGTCGCTTTTGATTTTGCGCCCAAGCCCTTGATTAGGCAACGCAAATGGCCGAGCACTCACACGCGCCGTCGCAAAAGTGGCGAAAATAGCGACATCGTCTTCCGCCTGTCACCGGCTTGCCGCCAGCCGTCGCCCCGGTACATTGGAAGCCCCTGCCCGACCCTGTCTCGAACCCCTTCGATTTCCATGAATTCGCCCTCGCTTCTGCCCATCCTGCGCTACCCCGACCCGCGCCTGCACACCGTGGCCAAGCCGGTCCAGGCGGTGGACGATCGCATCCGTGTGTTGATCGAGCGCATGTTCGAGACCATGTACGACGCCAATGGCATTGGCCTGGCGGCCACGCAGGTGGATGTGCACGAACGCTTGATCGTGATCGACGTCAGCGAGGCGCGCGACGAGCGCCTGGTGCTGATCAACCCCGAGATCGAATGGGCCAGCCCGGAGAAGCGCAAGGGCGAAGAGGGCTGCCTCTCGGTGCCGGGCATCTACGACGGCGTGGAGCGGTCGATCGCCGTGCGGGTGCGCGCGCTCGATGCCGACGGCGTGGAACGCACGATCGAGGCCGAGGGCATGCTGGCGGTCTGCATCCAGCACGAGATGGACCACCTGCTCGGCAAGGTCTTCGTGGAATACCTCTCGCCGCTCAAGCGCGACCGCATCAAGTCCAAGCTGGTCAAGGCGCAGCGCGAGGCCCAGCGCGCCTGATGAAGCTCATTTTTGCCGGCACGCCGGAATTCGCGCGCGTGGCGCTGGAGCGCCTGCTGGCCGCGGGCTTCACGGTGCCCCTCGTGCTCAGCCAGCCCGACCGACCCGCTGGGCGCGGCATGAAGCTGCAGGCCTCGCCGGTGAAGCAGCTGGCGCTCGAACGGCAGATCGCCGTGGCACAGCCGCGCAGCCTGCGGCTGGACGGCAAGTACCCGGACGACGCGGCCGCCGCGCGTGACGCGATCGAGGCCGCGCAGGCCGACGCCATGGTGGTGGCGGCCTACGGGCTGATCCTGCCGCAATGGGTTCTGGGCGCGCCGCGCCTGGGCTGCCTCAACATCCACGCCTCGCTGTTGCCGCGCTGGCGCGGTGCGGCGCCCATCCACCGGGCGATCGAGGCCGGTGATGCCCAGACCGGCGTGACCATCATGCAGATGGACGCCGGGCTGGACACCGGCGACATGCTGCTGATCGAGCGCCTGCCCATCCAGGCCGAAGACACCACCGGCAGCCTGCACGACCGCCTGGCTGTGCTGGGCGGGCGCCTGATCGTCGAAGCGCTGGAGATCGCCGTCTGCGGCGGCCTGAAGGCCGAGAAACAACCCGCCGAAGGCGTGACCTATGCGCACAAGATCGAGAAGGCCGAGGCCGCGATCGACTGGGCCGCGCCGGCCGAGACACTGGCGCGCCGGGTCCGTGCGTTCAACCCCTTCCCGGGTGCGGCCACCGCGCTGGCGGGCGAGGCCATCAAGGTGTGGTCTGCGCACGCCGAAGACGCATCGGCGCAGGCGGCGCCCGGTCAGGTGCTGGCGGCGGACGCCGATGGCATCCGCGTGGCCACCGGTCGTGGCGTGCTGGTGCTCACCGAGCTGCAGCGCGCGGGCGGCAAGCGCCTGGTCGCGGCGGATTTTCTGCGCGGTTTTGCCCTCGCACCCGGTCAGGTGCTGGACGCCGCACCGTCGCTGAAAGAGGCGCACTGATGTTCCACCGCCGCGAATACCGCAACCGACCCGAGTACTGGGACGGCGTGCGCGACCAGGTGTCCGTCGCCATGGGCATCGGCGCCTGGGGCCTGATGACCGGCGTGGCGATGGTGCAGTCGGGCCTGTCGGCGCTGGAGGCCGTGCTGATGACGCTGATCGTCTACGCCGGCAGCGCCCAGCTCGCCGCCGTGCCCATGATCGCCGCCGGCGCGCCGCTGTGGGTGATCCTGGCGGCCGCCTTCTGCGTGAACCTGCGCTTCGTCGTGTTCTCGGCGCACCTGCGGCCCTACCTGATGCACCTGCCGCGCTGGGAGCGGCTGATCAAGGGCTACATCACCGGGGACCTGAGCTACGTGTTCTTTGCCCGCCGCTTCCCGCACCCCGGTGCGAATGCCGAGGAGCTCGCGCAGCAGCAGGCCTACCTCATGGGCAACTGCGCGGTGAACTACGTGGCCTGGATGGGGGCGAGCCTGATCGGTATCGCGCTGGCCAACGCGATTCCCGTGGCGTGGGGCCTGGGCTTCGCCGGCATTCTTGCGCTGCTGGGGGTGCTGTGCTCGCTGGCCTCCTCGAAGCTGCGCTTCGTCTCGGCCGGCGTGGCCGGCGCGGCGGCGGTGGCGGCCTGGGCGCTGCCGCTCAAACTCAACATCCTGGTGGCGATCGCGAGCGCGGTGGCGATCTGCCTGGTGCTCGAAAAATTCAGGCCCGCGGCCCAGGGGCCGGGAGCGCACCATGCTTGACCTCGATCCGTGGACCCTGCTCACCATCGTCGCGCTGGGCTGCATCACCGTGATCACGCGCGGCTTCTTCTTCATCTCCAGCAAGCCCTGGAGCCTGCCGCACTGGGCCCAGCGCGGCCTGCAGTACGCGCCCATCGCGGCGCTGGCGGCGGTCGTCGTTCCGGAGGTGGTGATGAGCCACGGTGAGCTCATCGCCACCTGGAAAGACGCGCGCCTGTTCGCCGCCGCGGCCGGCATGGCCTGGTTCTTCTGGAAGCGCGGCGTGCTGGGCACCATCGTCTGCGGCATGGCGGTCTACCTGCCGCTGCGCCTCGGCCTGGGCTGGTGAGCCGGGGCGCCGCGGCTCAGCGGCTCAGCGGTGCCACTGCTTCTGGTACGCCCACTGCGCATAGCGCGCGTGCGCCTGCGCCTTCTCCACCAGCGCCGGGTTGCTACCGGGGCTGTCCCGCAGCTGGCCGTCCGTGTAGCTCATGAGGCGGGGCGCGGTGTCGGGCTGCAGCACCGCCACGGCCGAGCCTTCCATGTAGGCCTGGATCTTGTCGAACTGCATGATGGCGCGACCCGGTCGGGCGCGTTGCGCCGGGTCGCTCAGGTCGCGGCCGGTGAGGGGGACCTCGCCGCTCAGGCCCATCATGGAAATCAGCGTGGGCGCCAGGTCGAGCTGGCTGGCCACGGTGGGGATGCGCTCGGGTGAGCGGACCGTGCCGCCCAGGATCAGCCCGGGGATGTGAAAGCGCTCGATCGGGATGACCGAGGGACCGTACACGCGCGAGTTGTGGTCGGCCACGACGAGGAAGAGCGTGTTGTCCCAGTAGGCCGACTTTTTCGCTTTCTCGAAGAAGCGGCCCAGGGCGTGGTCGGCGTACTTCACCGCGTTGTTCACCGTGTTCTTTGGCTGCTCGTGCAGCTCGAAGCCGCCGTCCGGGAACTCGAAGGGGGCGTGGTTGGACGAGCTGAACACCAGGGCGAAAAAGGGCTTGTCGGCCGGCTGCCGGCTAAAGTGCTGGTGGGCCATCTCGAACAGGTCGCCGTCGGACGCCCCCCAGGTGGCGATGAAGGCATTCGCCGGCATGTCCTTCTGCTCCACCACGCGGTCGAAGCCGTTGCCCATGAAGTAGCTGCGCATGTTGTCGAAGTGCGATTCACCGCCGTAGAAGAAGGTGGACTCGTAGCCCTTCGGCTGGAGGAAGCTGGCCAGCGTGAAGAAGTCGCGCTGCGATTTCGCCAGTTTCACCGTGCTCACCGCCGAGGTCGGTGGAAAGCCCGCCACCACCGCCTCGATGCCGCGCACCGAGCGCGTGCCGGTGGCATAGAGCTTGTCGAACCAGATGCCCTGGTCGCCCAGGCGGTCCAGATTGGGCGTGAGTGGCAGGCCGCCCAGACGGCCGACGAACTCGGCACCCAGGCTCTCTTCGAGCACGATCACGAGGTTCAGAGGGCGTTCGCGCGGGTGCTGGCTGGTCAGCGTGTGGCGCAGGGGCGAGGCGGGGTCGGTGAAGGCGCCGGGCGGCAAGCCGGTCTCTCGCCGCACGATGTCGATCACGCGGTCCTGCGGCATCTCGGCGTAGGTGATGCCGCCTTCTTCGGCCTTTCGCGACTGGTAGATCGCGTACGTCACGGTATAGAGCGAGCTCAATGGCAGCTCGTTGACCAGGTGGTCGGTGGTCACGGCCGCCGTGGCGGGGTTGGCGGGCCGATGCCCCAGCGCACCGCGCGCGCACAGCGCGAGCACCACGAAAAGCAGCATCGACAAGGGAAGGGCCTGCCAGATCCTCAGGGTCTCGGGTGAGCGCGGCGCGGGGCGGGTCAAGCGGACGTAGGCCCAGCCGATGGTTGGCAGCAGCACCGCCGTGGCCAGCAGGTGCGCCCAGTAGTCCTTGATCAGTGTGCCGCCCACTTCCTTCGCATAGCCCAGGTACTCGACGAAGAGGTAGTTGGGCCGGCTGTCGTACTGCAGCACGAAGGCGGGCGTGGCCAGTTCCATGAACACCACGAGCAGCAGGGCGATGCCGCCGTACACGCGCAGGACAACACCCCACGCGCGCAGGCTGCGCCGATGGGTCGCCATCCAGGGCGTGAGCGTGGCGGGCAACACCCAGGCCAGGCCCATCAGCACGGCATCGAAGCGCAAGCCTTCCCACCACACCAGCGAGGCCGCCTGGGCCTGGGCGATGCGGTCCGCCAGCCACCAGGCCAGGCCCGCGCGCGACAACCACAGCACCGCCAGCATGCAGGCCATGGGCGCCAGCAGGGGCCGCAGCACGGCGAAGGTGTGGGCCGGGAAGCGCGGCGGACGACCGGCATTCCCTGCCGATGGCGCGCGCCGCGCGCCATCGGGCGTGGACAGCGCAGGCTGCGCCAGCCGCCAGACGGCCCATGACACGGTGGCCGAGATCAGCAGCGTCCACAGCGTGTGGCTGGGAAAGTGTGCACCCCGCAGCGTTTGCACGGCCCCGGCCAGCAGGCCCACGAAGAGAACGGCCGCGAGCCAGCGCAGGCCGATCGTGCGCCGGCGCCCGGTGCCCGCAGGGGCATCCAGCCACGGCAGGCACAGGCCGATGAACGCAAAGCCGCTGGATGCGTGCCCCCCGGGGAAGCAACGCCCGGGACCGCCATCGGCCACGCCCCAGGCCCAGTGCGACACCCACCGTGCCGATCCGCCGAAGGCCTGCAGGTCCCAGGGGCAACTGGTCAGGCTGGCGTTCTTCACGAGGTTGACCGCCAGCAGCGACAGCGTGGCCATCGCCACCACCGTCCAGCGCTCGCGCCGGGGCATCTGCAACCCTGGCCAGCAGGCCCAGGCGACCAGCAGCAGCCAGAAGCCGGTCATGGCCTGTCGCAGGCCGTCGTGCAGCACGCGCGAGAGCAGCCACGTGTCCTGCCACGCGAAGCCTTGCGGTGTGCCGATGGCGTGCATGACCGCCATGTCCAGGCCGCTCAGGTCCCAGAGCAGGGTGAGCGCGAGGAGGCCACATAGCGAGAGCGCGGGCGACGAAGAAACGGGGATGGGGGCCCAACGTGGGCGGAGCAGGGCGTGCATGGCCCGGCACTGTGGACGGGCCAGGTTAAATGCGCCTTAAGGCGGCGCTAAGGCGCGAACCCATAATGGCTGTGTTCAGCTTCAACGGACCCGACGTCCCCTCAACATGCGCGCTCTCGTGGTGGAAGACGACCCCGGCATTGCCAGCGGCCTGCAGGCCTCGCTGCGCCAGGCCGGCTATGCGGTGGACGTCTGCACCTCGCTGGACACGGCCTGGCGGGCTCTCGCCGTGGAGCCCTTCGACGTCATGCTGCTCGACCTGGGCCTGCCCGACGGCGAGGGGCTGGACCTGCTGGCGCGTCTGCGTCGCCGGCCTGCACCCTCGGCCGGGCGCGATACCCTGCCGCGCCCGGACATGCCGGTGCTGATCATGACCGCGCGCGACGGCGTGAGCGACCGCATCAGCGGCCTGGACAGCGGGGCCGACGACTACATCATCAAGCCCTTCGACGCCAACGAACTGCTGGCCCGGCTGCGCGCCATGCTGCGCCGTGCGGGGGGGCGCAGCAACCCGGTGATCGAGCACGGCGATCTGGTGATCGACCCGGCGACCCACACCGTGCAGCGCGCGGGTGAGCCGGTGGCGTTGGGCGGCAAGGAGTTCGCCCTGCTGCTCACGCTGCTGCAGGCGCGGCCGCAGGTGCTGTCCAAGGCGCGGCTGGAATCGGCGCTGTACGGTTTTGACGAAAGCCTGGAGAGCAACGCCATCGAGGTGCACATCCACCACCTGCGCCGCAAGCTCGGCGAGTCCCTGATCAAGACGGTGCGCGGCGTGGGCTACTTCGTTCCGCAGGAGGCGCCCGCCTCGCCGGCGAAAGCGGCGCGGCGATGAACGGGGCCACGGTGCCGCGCGCGCGAACCCTGCGCCACTACCTGCTGGCCTGGGCGCTCGGGGTGCTGGTGACGGTGTGGCTGGCCTTGATCGCCTTCACCTGGCCGACCGTCTTCCGCGAAGCGCGCCAGTTTTCCGATGGTCAGATGACGGCCGTGGCCAAACTCTGGTTGAGCGCGGCGCCTTACCGGCTCGAACCCCACCCGTCGGCCGATGTGTCCCACCTGCGGCACGAGTACCTGCAGGACGTGGCCGTGCTCGCCTGGGACGATGGGCGTCTGGTCGCCGACACGCATGGCATGGCCGGTGGCCTGGATGTGGCGACCCTGCCGGCACAGGGCTTCACCACCGTGCGCGTGAACGTCGCCGGCCTGGTGCCCGAGTGGCGCGCCTACTCGGCCCAGATCTCGCAGGAGGGCCGGCTGCGGCGCGTGGTCGTGCTCATGGACCTGAAGCAGCGCTACGACCTCGGCAAGGACATCGCGGCGCACGTGGCACTGCCCGCCCTGCTCGTGCTGCCGCTGGTGAGCCTGCTGCTGTGGTGGGCCATCCGCCGGGGCCTGCGCCCGCTGGACCAGCTCTCGAGCGAAGTGGCCGCGCTCGACGGCTTCGCGGGCCAGCGGCTGGATGCGCAGCACCGTCACAGCGAGTTCGCCAGCACCGTGGCCGCGATCAACGCGCTGGTCGACACCTTGCAAACGCGTGCCCAGCGCGAGCGCGAGTTCGCCTCCGACGTGGCGCACGAGTTGCGCACGCCGCTGGCCGCCCTGGCCTTGCAGGCCCGCGCCGCGCAGCAAGATCCTTCACCCGAGCGCCTGGCGCAGCTGGAGCAGGAATCGCTGCGCGCGGGCCGCATCCTCTCCCAGCTGCTGGAGCTGGCCCGCGCCCAGCGCAGCGCGATCGCCGGCGGGGGACCGCTGGCGGCCAGCCCGGTGGTGCTGGGCGAGCTGGCGGCGCGCCTGATCGCCTCCCACGCGCCGGCGGCGTACGAGAGCGGCCATGAGCTTTCGCTGGTGCAGCCGGACGAACCGGTGGTGGTGCCCGCCCAGCCGATGTTGCTGGAGCTGGCGCTGCGCAACCTGATCGAGAACGCGCTGCGCCACACGCCCCGGGATTCACAGGTGGCCGTGGCGGTGTGGCAGACCGGGACCCACCTCGGGGTCTCGGTGAGCGACGACGGCCAGCGTGCCCATGCCCACACGCTGCCCGCCGAGCGCGGCGGCCTGGGGCTGGGCCTGCGCCTGGTGTCGCGCATTGCGGAGCAGATGGGTGCCGAACTGGCGCGCGACCAGGGCGAAGCGCCCATGACGACACGCTTCACGCTGCGCTGGCCGCGCGCATAAGGTTCGTTTAACGTCGGCTGCGCACAGTGCCGGGGCCGGCATGTGCTGGCATTCGGATGCCGGCCATGCAGCTCTCGTTGCCCCTTGTCTTTCCCCGCTTCTTGCGTTTCCCCGCGCTTCACCCTTCCTCGCCAGGGGCACGCCGGCGCCCGTTGGTGGCGGTGTGGGGCCTCGCGCTCTGGCTGGCCAGCATGGGCAACCTGCCTTTGTGGCAGCGCATCGACGGCCTGGGTGGCTCACTGGGCCAGCGCCTGGCGCTGATGCTCGGCCTGGGCCTTCTGCTGTCGGGCGCACTTGCGGCGCTGCTCTCGCTGCTGGCGTGGCCGCGCGTGTTCCGGCCCGCCGCGAGCGCACTGCTGCTGATCGCCGCGTTCAACACGCACTTCATGTGGCAGTACGGCGTGGTGATCGACCCGACCATGCTCGCCAACGTGGTGCACACCGACGTGCGCGAGGTGCGCGACCTGCTCTCGTGGGCCCTGCCGGGCACGGTGCTGCTGGTGGCCGGCTGGCCGTTGTGGGCGCTCTGGCGACGGCCGCTGGCCCTGCGCCGGGCGGGGCCGCAGGCCGTGCGCAACCTGGCGGGGGCGTTGGCCGCCATCGTGCTGCTGGTGGTGGCCGCGTTGCTGAGCTACCAGGGTCTGGCCTCGCTCATGCGCAACCACAAGGACCTGCGCTACATGGCCAACCCGCTCAACACCGTGTACGCCGGTGCCCGCCTGGCGGTGGACCAGTTTCCGCGCCAGGTGCGCCCGCTGCAGCCGGTGGGTGAGGACGCCGCACTGGGCGCGAGCTACGCGCACCAGCCGCGGCCGCCCCTGCTGGTGCTGGTGATCGGCGAGACCGCGCGCGCGCAGAACTTCGGGCTCAACGGCTACGAGCGCAACACCACGCCGGCGCTGGCGCGCTGGCAGTCGCAGGGCGATCTGGTGAACTTCGGCCAGGTGCGCTCCTGCGGCACCAACACGCTGGTGTCTCTGCCCTGCATCTTCTCGCCGCTCACGCGCGCCCAGGGCGGGGACAAGACCCCCGAACACGAAAACCTGCTCGACGTGCTGCAGCGCGCCGGCCTGGCCGTGCTGTGGATCGACAACCAGGCCGGTTGCAAAGGCGTGTGCGACCGCGTGCCCAACGCCAGCGCGGGCGACCACGCCGTGCCCGGCCTGTGCGAGGGCAGCGAGTGCTACGACACCGCCATGCTCGATGGCCTGGACCAGCGCATCGCGGCGCTGGACCCGCAGCGCCGCGCGCGCGGCGTGGTTCTGGTGATGCACCAGATGGGCAGCCATGGGCCGGCCTATGCCCGGCGCGCGCCCGCCGACCGCAAGCCGTTCCAGCCCGAGTGCAAGAGCGTCACCCTGTCCGACTGCCCGCACGAACAGCTGGTGAACGCCTACGACAACTCCATCGCCTACACCGACCACTTCCTCGACCAGACCTTGCGGTGGTTGAAGGCGCGCGCCGATCAGGGCAGCGAAGACACCGGCCTCCTCTACGTGTCCGACCACGGCGAATCGCTGGGCGAAAACGGCCTGTACCTGCACGGCGTGCCTTATGCCCTCGCGCCGGAGCAGCAGACCCACGTGCCCATGGTGAGCTGGTTCTCGCGGGGCCTGCAGCAGCGCACCGGTTTGTCGATGAACTGTCTGCGCGAGCACGCGGCCGCACCGATCTCGCACGACCACCTCTTCCATTCCGTGCTGGGCCTGATGGACGTGCAGACACGCATCTACCAGCCTGCGCTGGACGCGCTGGCACCCTGCGGCGCGGCGTCGCAGGTGAAGGCACCTGCCGGACCGACCGCGCCGGTCGCGCACACCGGCTGAACGGCCGGCGGCCACGGGGTGGCCGTGTTTCCTACAATGCGGGCTTCTCTCTGACGACCCCACCCCGCCCACCATGTCCTTCATCCGTTTCTCCGACCTCTGCTCCAGCGGCCAAGCCAAGGGCCAGCGCGTCTTCATCCGCGCCGATCTGAACGTGCCGCAGGACGACGCCGGCCGCATCACCGAAGACACGCGCATCCGCGCGAGCCTGCCGGCCATCCAGCTGGCGCTGGACGCGGGCGCGGCCGTGATGGTCACCAGCCACCTGGGCCGCCCCACCGAAGGCGCCTTCAAGCCCGAAGACTCGCTCGCCCCTGTGGCCGCCCGCCTGGGCGAGCTGCTGGATCGCCCGGTGCGCCTGGTCGCCAACTGGATCGACGGCGACTTCTCCGTCGCCCCCGGCGAGGTCGTGCTGCTGGAGAACTGCCGCCTCAACGTCGGCGAGAAGAAGAACAGCCCCGAACTGGCGAAAAAGCTGGGCGCCCTGTGCGACATCTTCGTGCACGACGCCTTTGG